>CADEGB010000028.1:4152-22538 GCA_902826755.1 uncultured Gemmatimonadota bacterium | reverse complement strand
AAGTCGAATTTCGGGATCCCGAGGGTGTCGAGGTCGTCCTTGTCGAACTGGATGATGGTCCGCCCCATCGAGGTCGACTCGATCGGGAGGTAGCTGCCTAACGGTTCCGCCGAGAGCACGAAGCCGCCCGGATGGGTGGAGCGGAGTCGGGGCAGGTCGTCGAAGGCGGTCATGGCCTCGAGGATGGCCGCGGCCCGGGGGTCGGCCAGGTCGAAGCCCTGGGCCGCCGCCAGTCCCTCGGTCAGGACGTCCACCCCATGGCGGCTTCCGACGTTGCGCATCCGCTTCGAAAGCGCGAACGCCAGGGTGGCCGGAAAGCCGAACGCCCGCATCGTGTCCTGGATGGCGGTGGAGGCGCTGTAGATCTGGGTGACACCGGTCAGCGCCGAATGGGATCGCTGATAGCGACGATAGACGTAGTCGAGCACCTCCTCGCGACGGTCGTGTTCGAAGTCGACGTCGATGTCGGGCGCCTCGGTCATCCCGTCGACCCGTGCCTCGGAAAGGAACCGCTCGAACAGGAGGCCGTGCCGGACCGGGTCGACCGCGGTGATGCCGAGACAGTACGCCACGGCCGAGTTGGCGGCGCTGCCCCGGCCCTGGGCGAGGATCCCCCGATCGCGCGCAAACCGGACCGCGTCCCACATCACCAGGAAAAAACCCGAGTAGCCGAGCCGGGCGATGACCGTCAGTTCGTGATCGAGCTGACGGGTCTGCCGCGGATCGAGGTCGCCCCACCGCTCCCGGCCGCCCTCGAACGCGAGGTGCCGGATGAAGCTGTCGTCGTTGTGTCCCTCGGGCACCTTGAACGTGGGGAGCGGGGGCCGGACCCAGCGGAGATTGAATTCGCAGGCCTCCGCGATCCGCGCGGTGGTCTCGAGGCCGGCTTCGGCCCCCCGCCAGCGGACGGCCATCTCCTCGGGCGAGCGGAGGATCCACTCGCCGTTGGGATGGAGGAGGCCACCGTCGGTGGCGAGCGGGACGGTGGTCTGGTGGCGAAGCGCGGTCAGGACCTCGTGGACGAGTCGGGTGCCGGCGTCGATGTAGCGCGGGTTCTGGGTGACGAACCAGGGGATGCCCCGCTGCCGCGCCAGCGCGACGAGGGCGCCGGCCAGGGCCTCTTCGTCGCGACCGGCGTGATGGAGCTGGACCTCGATCGCGAGCCGGTCGTCGAACGTGGCGCGATAACGGGCCAGCAGGAGATCGGCCTCCGACCGGCGCCGCTCCCGGAGCGCGGCGGCGAGCGCGCCCGAGGTCGGACCGGTGAGGAGGTGGAGCCCTTCGTGATGGGCGGCGACATCGTCCCAGGTGAGCCGGGGGCGGCCCCTGGTGGCGGTCCGCCGGGTCCAGCGCCGGAGATTTCCGACCCGCGAGGCGGTGATCAGTGCCGCCAGGTTCCGGAACCCGACGGCCGAGCGGACCAGGAGCGCCAACGGTCGGCCGTCCACTACCAGTTCGGCGCCCACGATCGGCCGGATCCCCTGCTCGCGGCAGGTGACCGCGAACCGGGCGATCCCGCCGAGGTCGGCCCGGTCGGTGAGACCGAGGGCGGGATAGCCTAACGCCTTGGCTCGGCGCGCCAGCGCTTCCGGCGACACGCCGCCGTCGCCGAAGGAAAAGGCGGAGTGGGCCCGGAGTTCGACGAACACGCTCCGCCCTCAGTCCCACCACCCGGCCAGGAACCAGGTGTCGGCGGCGCGGTCTCGATAGAGCAGCACCATCACGCCATCGTGGCGGACGCCCTGGAAATAATCCCGCTCGAACCGCTGGACCCCGAATCCCCCGGACACCCGGTCCGGCCCGAGACTGGCCGAGAGTGGGTACGAGCGGCTGCCGTCGAAGTAGCGGTCGGGGATCGTTTCGCCCCGGCGGGTGACGGTCCGGACGTCGATGCTCCGCGCGGCCGGGAAGAGCTGCATCGAAAGCCGGGGCTCGAGCGCGACGGTGCCCCGACCGGGCGCCGGCAGATCGGGCAACTGCCCGCTCGGCTCGGCCACCCAGGCAATCCGGGTTTCGGGCAACGGATGCGCGTTCCGCCGGGCCGTGACCAGCGCGTCCGGCTGCTTGTCGAGGAGATGCGCCAGGGCGGCTTCGGTGACCCGCGCGGTGGCGAAGCCGGCGTCGAAGAGGTCGCCCTGGCGGTCGGCGAGCGGCGCCGCCTGGCTTACCCGGAGCCCGATCCGCATGACCGCGGCGGAGAAGGTGACCGGCTCGAGCGCGGCCCGGATGACCCGGAGCCAGGTCTTCCGCTCGGCGGTGGGGTGGCCGCAGCGGACCGGCAACTCGACGACGGTCCGGTCGGCGAGGGCAAACTCGAGCACCACCGCATGGGCCCCTTCCCGGCGGGCGGCCAGTTGATCGGTGACGGTGGTGAGGAGCGAGTTGACGATGAAGACGACCTGCTCCTGGTCCGCCAGTTCGTAGTCGACCCACTCCAGTTCGGCGTTAGGCAGTTCCCGACGGCTCGGACCGAAGATCGGCCGCGGGTCATCCGCCCGGGCCAGCCGCCACAGCCGGACTCCCTCCGCCCCGAACCGGACTTCCACCGATTGATGGTCGAGCCCGGCCAGGTCTCGGAGCCGTTCGACTCCCACCGCGGCGAAGAGCGGATACAGCGAGGCCGGCGGGGGCGGTTCGAGGACCTCGGGGTCGAACGGGGCCAGGAACTCCCGATCGGTGCCCGGAGGCACCACGGTGATGGGCGCCGATCCGTGCCGGGCCGCGACCACCGCGGCGATCGGGGTGGCGGCGACGCCCGCGCGAAGCCGAGCCGCGCTGCCGGGAGTCGGGAGCCCGGCGGAGTCCGATGCCCCCGGGGCGGGGAACCCCTCGGAGGCCGCCTCGACCACGGCGAGGAGCCCCGCCGCGATGGCGTGACCATCGAGACCGCGGGCGTCGGCCCAGAGCAGCCCGCGAGTCGGTTCGAGCCGGATCCGGGGCGCGATCCGAAGCGCCTGCCGGGCCAGCTCAGTCGAGCGCGCCGCGTCGGTCGGCCAGATCGGGATCGAGAGCGTGACGAAGGTCATGAGAGGCCGCGGGAAGGGTGAGGGTGGCGCTGCGGGACCAGCCGGGAGCGGTGGCGGCGACTTCGAGCGCGACCGTCTCCACCGCGGCCACCTCACCGAACGGACCCACCGACCAGCGGAACCGGTCGAGCAGGAAGCGGGACGACAGCCGAATGCTGGCGGTGAGGGTGCGCGGGGAGACGGCGATGAAGGCTCCCTGGCCTTCATGGACCATCCGGGAAAGTCGGAGGAGTGCCGATTGGTCGGGCTCGACCCCGGTCAGCACGATCAGGGAAAAGCCCCCCGATCGGAGCAGGATCTCGGCGGACTTGAGCGCCAGGGATTCGTCCCGGGGGCGGATGACCAGCGGTCCGTCGATCCACTCGCCGCCGAGGGCCCGCTGGCCGTCCACCCAGGCGGCCCGCTCTCCCCGCTGGAGCAGCCCATGGCAGGCCGCCCGGAGCACCGCGGTGGCGCCCACTTGGGTGGGCCAGGCCACCAGCCGGCCGCGGGGGAGACCCCCTTGGGGGAAGATCCGGTCGAACTCGGCCAGCCCGGTGGCCACCGGTGGGCTGGCGCGATCCGGGAGGAGGACCGCGTCTGGAAACCGCTCGACCAGGAGGCGCCGAAGCGCCGCCGGGTCAGTCTGGGATGGGGAGGTGCGAAGCGCGGCGACGGCCATGGGAACCCCGGGAGCGGGTTCCCATGTTAACCCGAACAAAAACCGAAAGCAAGATGGTTACGGCTTCTTGGTCTTGGCCGCGTAGAGCGAGTCGAGCACCATCCGGAACAGCGGCAGGGGCTGCGCGCCGACGATCAGGCCGCCTTCGACGTAGAAGGTCGGGGTGCTCTGTGCGCCACTCTTGGAGGCGCCTTCTGCGTCGGCCTTGATCTGCGCCACGGTCTCGTTCTTCTCGAGACAACTGGCGATGGCCGGCTTGGCCAGCTTGAGCGAGTCGGCCAGGGTGAGGAGGAACGGGGCGGGGTTCTGGAGCGGTCCCCAGGTTTCCTGATGGAGAAAGAGGATGTCATGGGCCGGCCAGAACTTGTTCTGCCGGGCCGCGCACATCGCGAACGCCGCGGCCGCCACCGCGTTGGCGTGAATCGAGGTGAGGGGATAGTTCACGAAGACCCAGCGGACCTTGCCGGTCCGGATGTAGTCCCGCTCGAGGGTCGGAAACGTCTCGATCGCGTGCCGGCGACAGAACGGGCACTGGAAATCCGACATCTCGTAGACGGTGATCGGGGCGTTGGGCGAGCCCTTGGACCGGGCCGAGAGCGGAACGTCCTGGGCGACGAGCGCGGCCGGAAGAACGGTGCCTAACGACAGTGCGACGGCGACGGCGAGACGCATGGGTCAATACCTCGGCCGATGACGGCCGGTTCGGGGGTCGAGGCGGACGGTGTCGCGATCGATCCGGACGTTCCAGTACCACTCGGCGTTGGGATCGGTCGGGTCGATCGAGCGGGCGGTGGCCCACCAGTCGCCGTCGGTGAGGGTGACGGTGGCCCAGCCGAGCGGATCGGTGGTGTCGGCCACCGGGTTGGCGAAGATCCGATCGGCCAGGGATCGGGTCACCTTGCGGTAGTCGCGGAAGACGCTGTCGTCCCAGGCGCTGACGGCTTTCCGATAGGTCGTGATCGACGGGTTGAGTTCGTTCCGGGCCCGGTCGAGCGCCGCGCGGGCCGCGAGGGCGCGGAGACCGAGGGCACCGGCGGTGGCGTGGAGGGTCCGGAGCACCGTGCTGGTGTCCCGCGCCGCCGGGTCGATGGTCGTCAGGACGCTGTCCCGGAGGCCCCGCGCCCGGGTGGCCGAGTCGGAGACCAGGAGATACTCGAGAAACGGTCCCCGGAAAGCCCGGAACAGGCTGTCGAGCTCGCGCTGATGCGGGCGGGGACCAGCCTGGGCTTCGAGGGAGGCGAGGACGCTGTCCCGATCGTAGGGCAGGAAGCTGACCGTAAACCCGCTGAGCGGTGTTTCGACCCCGGCCAGATCGGGAATGGAGACCCGGACGGTGACGGTGCGCGGACCGCACCCCGCGGCGAGGACGACTGACGACCAGAGCAGGAGGCGAATCACCCCGGAAAGCTAGCGGCCCGGGGTCCGGACGCGAAACGGGGAGCCGAACCTCGGCCCCCCGTCGTCGTCCCGCCGGCGTGGTCCCGACGTCACGTCAATCGGTGACGACGTCCGGCAGGAGGTACTTGAGTGGATTGACCGGGCGCCCGCCGACATGCACCTCGTAGTGGAGATGCGGGGAGGTCGACAGCCCGGTATTGCCGACCAGGGCAATCCGCTGGCCCCGATCGACCTTGGTCCCGACCGCAACCAGCAGCTTGGATGCGTGGGCAAACCGGGTGACGATCCCGTAGCCATGGTCGATCACGACCATGTTGCCGTATCCGGTTTCCCATCCTGCAAAGGTGATCTTGCCACGCGCTGGCGCCTCGATGGGGGTTCCGGCCGGGGCGGTGATGTCGACTCCCTCGTGCGGGCGCGCCTCGTGGAGGATCGGGTGAACCCGCATGGCCTGGAAGGCGCTGGTGAGCCAGCCCTGCGTCGGCATGATCGACGGGGTGGCGGCGAGCCGATCGGTGTGCGCCGAGAGACTGTCGGCCGCTTCGCGGAACGACCGGGTGAGCAGCGTGGCTCGGCGGATCAGCGCGCTGAGGTCGACCCGGACTTCGCTCGACCGCGCCAGGAGGATGCTCGGCTGGTCGGCGGCCGGAACCTCTGGCCGGGGGCCACCGATGCCGGCGGCGTGCACTTCGGAGGAAATCGGTTCGAGGTTGGCGAGGAGTCGGAGCTGGGAGTCGCGCTTTTCGAGCGAGCGAACCGTGTCGGTGAGGGCGTCGAGCCTCCCCTGGATCAGCCCGAGTTCCTGGGCCAGTCGGGCGTTCTCTTCGGCCACTGCCTTGGCGCGGCCCATGTCGAGCGTCTTGGCCACGGTGCCGTAGCCCAAGAGGAGCGCCACCATCGCCGCCGCGATTGCGAGGGTGCCGACGAGCTTCACCGCGGTGTGCGACACCTCGATGACGCGCGACGTGCTCGACCCCTGCGGCACGACGATGACAGTCCACCGGCTCTTCTTCATGGCCACCTAACGCACACCTAACGCCCAGGGGGCGGAGGGTGCCGACCGGATGTGATGGGCGCGGAGCCCTGGAATCCCGGGTGACCCCGGGCGCCCCAAAAATCGACAGTTCCGAGAAACGCTGCAACCTCGGTCGGGACAATAATGCCGCCCGGTCCCGAGGCTGTCAAGCGTCGAGGTTCTCGACGCTAACCGATTGTTTGACAACGATTTGAAGCAGCCTTCAGGCGGGGTTCGGCTTGGGAAACAGAATGGCCGGACGGGTGACCTTAACCCCTTGGTCCGGCGGAGCTTGGAGCGTATCGAACGCAGACTGGTCAATCCCCTCGGTTCGGCCCAGGGCGTTCCAGATGACCGCGCCCTTCTCGGGCAGGAACGGGGTGGCGAGGATCGCGACCCGGTACAGGGTCCGGTACAGGGCCGCGAGGACCTGATCGAGTTCAGCGTCCCGACCCGCCTTGGCCAGCGACCAGGGCGCCGACTGACTGATGTAGAGATCGGCCGCGGCAACGAGCGCCCAGGCCGCCTCGGCACCGGCCTTGAGGTCGTACCGGTCCATGGCCGCCAGGTACGCCGGGATCTGGCGAGTCACCGCTTCCTCATCGAGCGGCGTCGGGGCGCCCGCCGGGACGACGCCCCCGCGGTACTTCTCGATCATCGCGAGCGAGCGGGCGGTCAAGTTGCCGAGCCCGTCGGCCAGGTCGGCCGTGTAGCGGGCGTCGAATCGATCCCAGGTGAAATCGCCGTCGCTCTCGAAGCCCACCTCCCGCATGAGGAAGTAGCGGAGCGCATCCGCGCCGTGGCGGTTGATGGCATCGTCGAGGTTGACCGCCGTGCCGGCGGTCTTCGACATCTTGGCGCCGAGCCACTGGACATAGCCGTGGGCCCAGACGGCCTTGGGTGGCGCGATCCCGGCCGACAGGCACATGGCCGGCCAGAGCACGCAATGGAAGCGCGTGATGCCCTTGCCGATGATGTGGAGGTCGGCCGGCCAGAGCCGTTCGTACCCCGGGGTCGGGAATCCAGTGGCCGACAGATAGTTGATGACCGCGTCGAACCAGACGTAGATCGTGTGCCCCGGGCTGTCGGGGAACGGAATCCCCCATGCCAACCGGGACCGGGAAATCGAGATGTCCTGGAGGCCGGCCTCGAGAAGCCGGAGGATCTCGTTCCGGCGGATCTCTGGTTCCACCGCGAGTTCGCCCGAGGTAATCGCGGCGAGGATCCGGTCGCGATACCGCGACAACCGGAAGAAGTGATTCCGCTCCTTGTGGCGCGCCAGGGTGAGCGTCGGGTGCTCGGCGCAACGGCCGTCGACGATCTGACTCTCGGTCTTGTATTCCTCGCACCCCGTGCAGTAGAGACCCTCGTAGTCCGCGAGGTAGACGTCGTCGGGGTTGTTGCGCTGGATCCGGTGGAGCAGCTCGTGGACCGCCGTGGTATGCCGGGGCTCGGTGGTCCGAATCCAGTCGTCGTGACTGCACTGCAGTCGGCGCCAGTAGTCGGCAAACCGGGCGGCCAGTTGTTCGACCCAGGCGTCCGGCGTGATCCCGAGCTTGTCGGCGATCGGCATGACGCTCTGTGAGTTCTCGTCCATCCCCATCAGAAAGTGCACCTCGTCACCGCGGAGGCGGCGATACCGGGCGATCACGTCCGCGCCGATTTTCTCGAGGGCGTGGCCGAGGTGGGGGTCGCCGTTGGAATAGTCGATGGCGGTGGTGAGAAAGAACTTGGCCACGTCAGTTGTCCGAGGTCGGGGGAGCGTCGTTACCGGGGCGGCCGGGGCCCCGACCGCGGCGGCGGCGGCGGCGCTTGGGCCGGCCGCTTCGAGACCCATCGTCCGGCGCGGCGCCTTCGCCGCGGCCAGCCGATTCCGGCGCCGGAGGCTGGTTGCCGGTCGGCTCCGCGGATTCGGCATCCCGGGGTGGGCGACGCTCGGTGGGGCGAGGGTCGCGCGGCGGCCGTTCGGCGGCGGGTCGGGCCTCTCGGGGCGGCCGTTCGGCGGCCCGAGGATCGCGCGGCGGCCGTTCGCTGCGAGGGCGGTCGCCACGGGGCCGGGGCTCGCCGCCACCGGCATCGCGGCGGCGCTCGGGGGCTGGTCGATCGGGCCGAACGGGGCGCTCGGCGGCCGGCGCGGCTTCGCGACTCGTCGAGTCGGGGCTTGAGGCCTCGGGGGCCTGCGCCATTTCTTCCCGCAGGTCGGCGAGCAGCACGGTTCGAGGACCGTCTTCGCCACGGAGAAACACCCGTTCGCGGAAGATGTCGACTGCCACGACCTTCTCGCTCCCCTTCATGGTCCGGATCAGCTTCCCTTCCTTCGGGAACCGCTTCCGAGCCGCGACGTAAAACTCGTGCTCGTATTTGAGGCAGCAGAGGAGCCGGCCGCAGCCGCCGGAGATCTGCGCCGGATTGAGGGACAGGTGCTGGTCCTTGGCGAGGGCCAAGCTGACCGGATCGAGCGCCCGGAGCCAGGTGGAGCAGCAGTACTCCTTCCCGCACCGACCGACGCCGCCGAGGCGCGCCGCCTCGTCGCGGACGCCGATCTGGCGGAGTTCGATCCGGGTCTTGAAGGCCGAGGCGAGGTCGCGGACCAGATCGCGGAAGTCGACCCGTTTCTCGGCGGTGAAGTAGAACGTGAGCTTCTTCCGGTCCCACTGCCATTCGGCGTCCGACAACTTCATCTCGAGCCCGTGATGCCGGACCCGCTCGATGGCCTGGATTCGGGTCGGCTCCTCGGATCGGCGAAGGTCGTTGGCGGCTCGGACGTCTTCCTGGGTGGCGAGCCGGATGACCGGTCGGGTGGCCGAGGGGGGATCGCTCCCGACGGCGCAGCCGCTGCAGCCGGAGGCGCACTTCCGGGCCGCGGTCTCGCCCACCACGCCGACCCGGCCGAAATCGAGACCGCGCTCGGCCTCGACGATGACCGGCTGGTGGAGGAAGAGCCGCTCGGCGTCCTCGGGCCAGAGGAAGTAATCCTTCCGATTGCCCTTGAACCGGACTTCGATCGTGGTGGTCATCAGGCTTCGGCGAAGACTCCCATGGCCGCGTACTTCTCGCCGCGGCGACGGACCAGTTTTTCCGCGCGGACCTTCCGGAGTTCCGTCACGTGTCGGAGGAGGGCCGCGCGGAGCGCCTCGCCCGCGAGTTCGGGTTCCTGGTGGGCGCCGCCGAGCGGTTCGGGGATGAGTTCGTCGATGATCTTGAACCGGAGCAGGTCGGGCGCCGTCAGCTTGATGGCCTCGGCGGCGCGTTCCCGCTGAGTGGCGTCCTTCCAGAGGATGGCGGCGCACCCTTCCGGGGTGATGACCGAATAGACCGAGTTCTCGAACATGAGGACCCGGTCGGCCACGCCTAACGCGAGTGCGCCGCCCGATCCACCTTCGCCGATGATGCACGCCACGATCGGGGTGGGGAGGGCCGCCATTTCGATCAGGTTGGTGGCCACCGCCTCGGAGACCCCTCGTTCCTCGGCCCCGATACCCGGGTAGGCGCCCGGGGTGTCGATCAGCGTCACCACCGGGGCGCGGAACCGGGCCGCGAGCTTCATCAGCCGGAGGGCCTTCCGGTATCCCTCGGGGTGCGGCATCCCGAAGTTGCGCCGGATGTTCTCCCGGGTGTCGCCGCCGCGCTGGTGGCCGATCACCATCACCGAGAGCCCGCCCAGGCGCGCCCATCCGCCGACGATGGCCGGATCGTCGCGGAAATTGCGGTCGCCGTGGAGTTCGAAGAAGTCGGTGAAGATCGACCCGAGGTAGTCCGACGTGGTTGGCCGCCGGGCGTGACGGGCCACCAGAACCCGCTGCATCGGCGTCAGGTGGCGGTAGATCTCCTCCCGGAGCGAGTCGAGCTTGGTCTGGAGCATGACGAGCTCCCGGCCGACGTCGATTTCCCGTTCTTCCCCGACCCGTTTGAGTTCCTCGACCTGCCGTTCCAGTTCGAGGAGCGGCTTCTCGAATTCCAGGGTGTAGAACGCCATGGGGGTCCTTTATCCGGCTTTGACGAGCCGTACCGCGTCCGAGCCGAGCAGCGTCCGGAGCGCGTGGATCAGGTCTTCGTTAGGGCTCACCCGGAGACTCTTCGAGCGAAGCCGGGCCGACTCGCCACCGCCGTCGGACCACTCAATATAGACCGGCGCCGGACCCGGGTGTTCCGCGCAGAGACCGGCCACCGCCCGCATGTCGCCGGACGCCGGGGGGGCGGGGGTCATCCACCGGATGGCCAGTGCCACCGCGCCGGTCCGCCGGAACTCGGTCAGCGGCTTGGCCGACTCGACGACGAACGGGGCCCGATCTTCCCCGCGGTCGCGCTGGCTGTATCCGCCGGTGAGGAGCAGGCAGGCATCCTCCACGATCGTCTGATTGAGCTGCGACCACGCCTCCGGGAACACGATGGCCTCCCCGGTCCCGTGAAAGTCCTCCAGCACCAGCCGGGCGTACTCCTTGCCCGTCTTCTTCGAGATCTGGCGCTTGATACCCGTCACCACCGCGCCGATCGTGACCGGCTGTTCGCTCCAGGTGAAGAGCGTCGCGGTCGTCCGGGTGCCGAACAGCTCGACCTCGCTGCGGAACGGCGCCAGCGGGTGCCCGGAGATGAAGAACCCGATGATCTCTTTTTCCTTGGCCAGCCGTTCGGCCTCCGGCCACGGCGGCACCTCGGGCAACCCCACCGCCCGAGGCCGGACGTCCGGGGCCTCGCCGAACAGCGACCCCTGGCCGGCCTCCCGTTCCTGCTGGAGAAGTTGCGCTTCGCCGAGGGCGCTGTCGAGGGCCGCCATCAACTGGCTCCGGTGGCCCTCCAGGGAGTCGCAGGCGCCGGCGGCGATCAGGGATTCGATCACCCGCTTGTTGACCAGTCGGAGGTCGACCCGGTCCACGAGGTCGGCGAGGGTGGTGATCGGTCGCTCGGTCCGGGCCGCCACGATCGATTCGATGGCTCCCCGGCCGACGTTTCGGACCGCGCCGAGGCCGAACCGGATCCGACGATCGCCGACGACGGTGAACTTGAAGCCCGACTCGTTGACGTCGGGCGCCACCACCTCGAGGCCGAGTTCCCGGGCCTCGTTGATGTACTGAACCACCTTGTCCGTGTCACCGATTTCCGACGAGAGCAGGGCCGCCATGAACTCCGCCGGGTAATGGGCCTTGAGCCAGGCGGTCTGGTACGACAGCACCGAGTACGCGACCGAGTGGGACTTGTTGAACCCGTAGCGACCGAACGTCTCGATCTGCCCGGCCAGGTCGTCCATCAACTTCTTCGGATGGCCGAGCGCCAGGCCTTTCTCGACGAACTTGCCGAGCTCCTTCTTGATCAGCTCGGCGTCCTTCTTGCCGACGGCTTTCCGGAGTACGTCGGCTTCGGCGAGCGAGAAGCCGGCCAGGATGTTCGCGATCCGCATCACCTGTTCCTGATAGGTGATGACGCCGTAGGTCGGCTCGAGGACGTCCTTGAGCGACGGGTGAGGGTAGCTGACCGCTTCCTGGCCGAGCTTCCGCTTGATGAAGACGAGGTGCATCCCGGTGTCGAGCGGGCCGGGGCGGAGGAGCGCGTTGGAGGCGACCAGATCGTCGAACCGGTCGCACCGCATCTGCCGGAGCGTTTCGGTGGCGAGTGCCGACTCGAACTGGAACACCCCAGCGGTCCGCCCCTGCCGGAGGAGCGCATAGACGGCCGGATCGTCGAACGAGAGCCCGCCCACGTCGACCTCGACGCCGCGGCGATCCTTGATCATCGCCACCGCGTCGTGAATCACGGTGAGGGTCTTGAGGCCGAGCAAGTCCATCTTGAGCATGCCGACCTTTTCGAGCGCCCCCATCTCGTACTGCGTGATGATGGAATGCTCGCCGTCCGCGTTCTGGCCGGCCCCCTTGGTCGGGGCGGTGCAGACCGGGACGTACTCGGGCAGCGGGCCCGGCGCGATGACGACGCCGGCCGCGTGCACCGAGAGGTGGCGCGAAATGCCTTCGATTCGGGATGCCAGTTCGGCCATTCGGCCGTACACTGGCATGCTCTTCACCAGATCGCCGAGCTCGGGGACCTTCTTGAGCGCCTCGGGGATCGTGAGGCTGTACGCTGGTCCCGACGGGATCAGTTTGGTGATCCGATCGGCGTCGCCCGGGGGGATCTTCAGGACGCGGGCCACGTCCTTGACCGCGGCCCGGGCCTTCATGGTCCCGAAGGTGACGATCTGGCCCACGCTGTCCCGGCCGTACCGCTCCCGGACGTATTCGATGACCTCGCCGCGGCGTTCGAAGCAGAAGTCGACGTCGATGTCGGGCATCGACACCCGCTCGGGATTGAGGAACCGCTCGAACAGGAGGTCGAAGCGGAGCGGATCGACGTCGGTGATCCGAAGACCGTAGGCCACCAGCGAGCCGGCCGCGGAGCCACGGCCCGGGCCCACCGGAATGCCGCGCTGGCGGGCGGCGTCGATGAAATCCTGGACAATCAGGAAATACCCCGCGTACCCGGCCTTGGTGATGACGCCGAGTTCGTAGGCCAACCGGTCGGCGACCGGTTCGGGGAGCGGGCTGCCGTACCGGTCGATGGCGCCTCGGGTGGCCAGGTCGGTCAGCAGGTGGTCGTCGTCCCGGTACTCGGCGGGGCGGGGGAAACTCGGGACGAAGTAGCGCTTCTCGAAGTCGAACTCGCAGAGTTCCGCGACCCGCACCGTGTTGTCGATCGCCTCCGGATAGGCCGCGAAGAGCTTCCGCATCTCCGCTTCGGTCTTGACGTACGACTCCGATCCGGTAAACCGGAACCGTTTCGGGTCGTCGAGGTCGGCACCGGTGCCGATGGCCAGGAGTACGTCGTGGGCTTCAGCGTCTTCTTTTCGGAGGTAGTGGGCGTCGTTGGTGGCCACCACAGGAAGACCGAGGTCCTTCGACAACTCGATCATCCCGTCGAGGACGAGCTTCTCTTCGCCGATGCCGTGGTCCTGGATCTCGAGCCAGAACCCGTCGGGTCCGAAGAGATTGGCGAACCACTGCGCGGACTTCCGGGCCTCGTCGTACCGCTGCTGCCGGAGGCCCCACGCCACCTCGCCCGACAGGCAGGCCGCAAGGCAGATCACCCCGTCGGCATGGGCGGCAAGGACCTCCTTGTCGATCCGGGGACGCCGATAGAACCCCTCGGTGTACCCGATCGAGGTCAGCTTGATCAGGTTCTTGTACCCGGCGCGGTTCTTGGCGAGCAGGACCAGATGGCTGTAGTGGGCCGGCGCGTCGGCGGGTTTCTGCTGGGCTCGCCGGTCGCCGAACGCGAGGTACGCCTCGAAGCCGAGGATGGGGCGAATCTTGCGGGCCTTGGCCGCTTCATAAAACTCCCAGGCCCCGTGCATGTTGCCGTGGTCGGTCAGACCCAGACTGTCCATGCCGAGGCTCTGGACGTAGGCCATCAGTTGGGGGATCTGATTGGCCCCGTCGAGCAGCGAGTACTCGCTATGGGTGTGGAGATGGACGAATCCCATCGACGCGGAACCTCTTCCGGGGCGGCCAGCGGGCCACCCGATCTATGGGTCAGGTCCGTCGGCGTGGCTCCGAACGCGGAACCAGGTCAGGGGACCGAAACGACTGCGTTGTCGCGGTGTAACGAGGCTCGACTTTCGGAGCCCCTCTCGCCGATATTGAGGGTGTGACACCGCGGGCGATCGGGAAGGTATCAGTGATCTGGGTGGCTTGTCAAAACGCATTAATTCACAACGAGTTACGATGCAACTGATCGTGAAGCCCCAGATCGGATCGTCCCGCGGCCTGGCGGTGCTCGGCCGGGTCCCGCTCGTGCTGGTTGCCGGCGTCCTGGCAGCTTGCGGAGGTGACGTGGTGGACCCCCCACCGCCGCCCCCGCCGCCGTCCAGCACCGCCCAGTGCTCCACCCAATCTGTCCTTCAGCTGGCGGTTGGGGCCCACGAAGTGGTCGATCCCACCCAGACCAGCGGGTGCGTGCGGGTTCCCCAGGCGGGGGCCGGCGGGGCGGAGTACCTCGTCGTCATCGCGTCGGGTGCCACCACCCGTTCGTCGACGGGTGTGACTGGGGGCTACCAGCTCCGCGCCAGCAACCCATCCGCGGCGGCGAGCGCCTCGCCGGCGGTGGCCAGGGTCGACGTCGCCGAACCCGCGCCCCGGCGGAAGCCTTCGGCGGCGGACCGGTTCCACGACCATCTCCGAGTTCGGGAGGCGGAACTCTCGGCCGATCCCGCCAACCGGGGCGTCCACCTCGCGCCGCGGGCCGAAACCGCCCCGCCGGTGGTCGGCGACGTCCGGACGTTCAAGGCCTGCGCCAACCTGGCGTGCAACCAGTTCGTCGACGTGGCCGCCACCGCCCGGTACGTGGGCTCGAAGGCCGCGATTTACATGGACAACGCGGTCCCCACGGCCGACACCCTCCGCGATGTCGACTACGATGACCTCGGCCATACCTTCGACACCCAGCACTATCCGATCGACCTCGCCGCGTTCGGGCCGGAGTCCGATATCGACGGCAACGAGCGAATCGTGATCCTGATGACGGATGCGGTCAACAACCTCACGCCGGACTGCACCAACGGCCGCGTCCTCGGCTATTTCTTCGGGCTCGACCTGATCACCAGTGGTGCCCAGTCGGCCAACTCCAACAAGGCCGAAGTGTTCTACACCTTCGTGCCGGCACCGGCCAACAGCAGCGGTACCTGCAACGCCATCAGTCGGACGGCCACCGTCAACAACGTCAAGCCGACCCTGATTCACGAACTCCAGCACATGATCAGCTGGAACCGGCGGGTCCTCCAGAGTGGCAGCACGTCGGAGGAGACCTGGCTCAATGAAGCGATGTCGCACTTTGCCGAGGAACTGGGCGGGCGGCTGATTCCGAACGCGGAGTGCGTGGCGGCCGGCTTCAGTTCGTGCCGGAGCCAGTACGTCTCCAGCGACATCATCAACACCTACGACTTCCTCCAGGACCCCGAGAGCCACTTCCTCATCTATCCAACCAGCTCGAACGGAACGCTCGAGGAGCGCGGGGCCAGCTGGTACTTCCTCCGCTGGGTCATTGACCAGTTCGCCACCGACACGATCATCGGGTCGGATTTCACCCCCGCGCTCGTGACGGGACCGGGCGGCGGTGCGTCGATCGTGGCCCGGACCGGGACGCCGTTCGCGCAATTGGTGACCGAATGGCTGCTGGCGGCTTATCTAGACGACCTGGCGACCTTCACGCCGGCGAGTCCGCGCCTTCGCCTTCGCAGTTGGGGGCTTCGGTCGATCTGGACCGACACGCGGAACGCGCAGATCTTCCCGGGTGGCTTTCCGCTCAAGCCTGATTCGACCAGCGGGGGATACAGTCGGACGGGGACGCTCCGGGGCGGCAGCGGCCGGCATCTGCGGCTCATCCAGCAGGCCAACGGCCCCGCCATCGACGTCCAACTCGTCAAAGACGCCCAGGGCAACGCCATCGATCCGACCCTGGTGCCCCGGATCGGGATCGTCAGGATTCGTTAGGCAGACGCACGCCGGTGGGCGCCCGGGGGCCGACCGAACCGGCGTCGGAACGCCCGGGTAAAGTGGCTCTGATCCGCGAACCCCGCCCCGACCGCGATCGCCGCGACCGGCCGGTCGGAGACCCGGAGCTGGCGCTCGGCTTCGGCCAGGCGAACGTTCCGGTGGTATTCGGTCGGTGGGGCGCCGAAGTGGCGGCGGAACGCCCGGGTCAACGAAATCGGGTGGACCCCGGCGTCCGCGGCCAGCCGGCCCAGTCCCGGGAAGGCGGCGCTCGCGTGGAGATGGTCGCGCACCCGGAGCAGCCAGGCGGGTGGTCGTCCCGCGCCCGGACCATCCTCCCGCTCGTCGAGATGCCCCAGCAACGCCAGGCAGAGACCCTCCGCCACCAGCGCCGAGCCGGCGTGCCAGTGCCGACACTCCCCCCGGAGCCGATGCGCCGTCGCCGCGGCGTTGGCGGAGCGAACCAGGCACGGCCCATCCCGACCGAGCCCGAGGTCGGTGGCGCGCGCCATCGGCGCGGCCCCGACGGACACGGCAAAGAACCGACCGGTGCCTCCCGGCCGGTCCACCGCAAACCGGTCCCGATGGGTGGTGCCGGGCGGATTGAAGATCACCGTCGAGGCACCGCAGACCGGCGGCGCCCCCCGCGCGCTCGAGAGGTAGGATCCGGCGAGCACGACGACGAAGTGCGCCTCTTCGTGGGTGTGGGGCTCGATGATCAACGAGGTGTCGGGTCGACGGTCCGCCAGGACGAAACCGGGGATGACGTGGCGACAATCGGCGGGGCCGAAGAACTGACCGAATTCGAGTGCGGTGGGCATGGCGGCACCCGACGGGAACCGAGGAGCCGGGGTTTCGAGGGCTCCCCCCGGCCCCCCGGTCGTCGCTTGAGCCCCGACCGGCAGGGCGCGAGATTCCGGCCGACATGAACCCTCGGGTCGGCTGTCTCGTCCTCGTTGCCCTTGCCGTCGCCCTTCCCGGTGCCGCCCAGTCGCGGCCGGTGCCGGCTATCCTGTCGTTTCCGGCCAACGTCCGGGCGGCGGGGCTGGCCGGGGCCGGCGTGGCGATGACGGGCTACGCCGGGTCGGTCTTCAGCAACCCGTCCGGGCTCGCGCCGATCCGGGCGCTCAGCGTCGAGGCCACCCTGGCTCGGCTCCCGGATCGGTCGACCTACACGATGGGTTCCGCTGCCTTTCGGGTTCGGGACTTCAACTTCGGCGGCGGCTATCAGTACCTCCGATTTCCGGGCAACAGTCCGGTCTACGACAACCTGAGTTGGGTCGGGACGGCGGTCTATCGGTACGGCGGGCTTGCCTTCGGGTCGAGTGGCAAGTACGTGTCGGTCGAGGACTCGGCCGGGTCCATCGCCCGCGCGGTGACCACCGATCTCGGTGCCACGGTGGCGTTCTTCGACATCGCGGCGCTTGCCCTCTCGGTCCACAATCTTGGCGAGTGGTCCGTGTCCAACGGCGGGCTCGCGATGCCGAGATCATGGCACCTCGGGTTCAGCTTCAACCTGCTCGACACCTTCTCGAACGGGCGGCTCCTCGCCACGGTCGAGACGGTCTGGGCTGAGCGGCAACGTCGGCGCACCGTGCTGGGCGTCGAAGCCGGAGCGGTGTTCTACGGCCTCGGACTGATCGGGCGGGTCGGGCACGGGGGGCAGCCGGGCGACATTTCCGGCGACCTGTCGAAGACCACGTGGGGCGGCAGCGTCGTGGCCGGCGAGGCCCGCTTCGACTATGCCTATCAGCGCCGGAGCCCGCTCGGTCGCGGCGTTCATCTGTTCGGCGTCCGCTGGACCCCGTGAGGAGGAAACGGATCGTCATGGGCATCCTGATCGCCGCCGTCGCGCTCTTCGTCGGCTACGGCGCCGCCTACGTGGCCAGCGAGGACATCCGGTACCTCACCAGGGCCGGCATGGAGCAGACCCGGATCCTCGAACGGCGGCAGCCGCTCGAACGGCTGGTGGGCGATACCACGCTGCCGGCCGTCGACCGGGGGTACATCGGCCTGGTCCTGGCGGTCCGGGGCCACGCGGCGCTTCTCGGTCTCGAAGCCAAGGACACCTACACCACCTATACCGACGTCGGCCGCGACACGCTGCTGCTTTCGCTCACCGGGTCCAAGAAAGAGTGCATCTGCCCAGTTACCTGGAAGTACCCGATCGTCGGGCGGGTGCCGTACAAGGGGTTCTTCGATCCAAGCATGGCGCAGCGCGAGGCGGACAAGCTCGCCGCCAAGGGGTATGACGTCTGGCTTCGGCCGGCCGCGGCCTACTCGACGCTCGGCTGGTTCAACGATCCACTCCTCAGCACCGCGATGATCCGCGACTCGGTGGAACTCGCGGCCCTGGTGTTCCACGAGATCGCCCACAACACGCTCTACGTGAAGAGCGCCACGCCCTTCAACGAGAGCTTCGCGCAGATGGTGGGGTATCGGGCCACCGAGGCGTTCTATCGCGGGCGGGGCGATTCGCTCCTGGCCGACCGGGCCCGCGATCGATGGCTCGACGAGATCGTCCTGGCGGAGTACTACCGGAGCCTGATCGACACCCTCCGAACGTTCTACGACACCAAGCCGGGCCCCGACTCGCTCGACGCCGGCCGGGCGGCCATTGCCCGCTGGTCGAAGTCCCAGCTCGAGGGTCCGATCGGCGCCCGGCTCCGGACCTATCGGGTGGCCCGGCTGGCCGAGCGCCCGATCAACAACGCCCAGTTGGTCGGCGTCTTACTGTACCGGACCCATCTCGACTGGTTCGACCGCTGGCACGCGGCTCACGATGGCGACGTGGCCCGGAGCGTGGCCACGCTCCG
>CADEGB010000028.1:0-4052 GCA_902826755.1 uncultured Gemmatimonadota bacterium | reverse complement strand
ACCGCTGGCACGCGGCTCACGATGGCGACGTGGCCCGGAGCGTGGCCACGCTCCGGACGCTGATGGAAGGGGCCGAGGGCGACTCGGCGTTCGTCAGGCTTGAGCGGGCGTTAGGAGCCGACGGCCGTTAGGTGCTCGGTCGGGGCTTCCGTCAGGAGTGCCCGGACCGCGGCCCGGTACCGCTCGACGTTCTTTCGTTTGACCCCTTCATAGCCGCGGATCAGGTCCGGCAGTACCGCGAGCGCCACGGCCCGGGCATGCGTCTCGGGGCCGAGCCGGGCCAACTCCGCTTCGATGCCGGCCTGGTATTCGTCGATCAACGCCCGTTCGAGCCGCCGGATGCCGTCGCGACCAAACGGGTCGAGCGCCGTGCCCCGAAGGCCGCGGAGCGCCCGGAGGGCTCGGAACCCGACGTCGAACCAGCGACCGAACGCCAGTTTCCGCTTGACGCCGAGCGCGCGGAGGATCGGCGGGTGGAGGCGATAGTGACGAGTGGCGCCGGGTCCGAAGGTCTCCTCGACCGCCTGGTCGAGCGCGGGCGCGAGCGACAGCCGGGCGACCTCATACTCATCCTTGTAGGCCATCAACTTGTGAAGGTAGCGGGCCACCGCTTCGGTCAGCGGCAGCCCGCGGCCCAACGGCGCTTCCCGGGCCATGACGCGCTCGACGAACTCCAGGTACCGGTGCGCGTAGGCCGAATTCTGATAGTCGATCAGATCCGGAATCCTGACCGCCAGCAGGCGCCGCAGTTCGCCCTCGGCGCCGATCCTGCCGATCATGGCGGAAACCTCGGCGCTCAACGTGGGCTCGGCGGTGGCCGTTTCGGGTTCCGTGGTGGCGGCCCAGGTCGGATCGGCCGACACCATTCGGCCGACCCGGAACGCCTGGATGTTGGCGTCGACGGCCGCGCCATTGAGGGCAATGGCCCGCTCGATCGACTCGGCCGCCATCGGAATCAGGCCGCGCTGATAGGCGGCCCCCACCACGATCAGGTTGGCCGGCATGTGGGAGCCGAACAGCCGTTCCGCCAGTGTCTCGGCGTCGAGATACAGGTTGGCTCCGGCCCGGGTGGCGGCGTCGATTCGCTGATGAAGGAGTGAATCGGCCGGGAATTCGACGGCGGCGTTCCGGACCATCAGCCCGGTCGGCACGTGGCTCGACGAGACGACGGCCACGCTCCGATCGGGCCGCGCCCGGACCAAGTGGCGCACGTCGGCGGCGGTCAGCACGTCGAACCCGAGATAGCCGTCCGCTTCCCCGATCCCGACCTTGTTCGACACTTCGGTGGCCCGGGCAAAGATCTTGAGGTGCGACACGACCGCGCCGCCCTTCTGGCTCAGCCCGGTCTGGTCGAGGCAGCGCATCGACTTGCCCTCGAGGAGCGCGGCGGTGCCGAGGATCTGGTTGACGGTGACCACGCCGGTGCCGCCGATGCCGAGACAGATCAGGTTGGCCTGATCTGGTCGAGCCGGGCTGGCCGGGAGATCCGCCTCGGCGATCGGACGATGGGTCCCGCGTCGCCGGGCCGGTCCGCGGGTCCCATCGGGCACCACCGTCACGAACGCCGGACAGTCACCCTCGAGGCAGGAATAGTCGGTGTTGCAGGACGATTGATGGATCCTCGTCTTCCGGCCGAACTCGGTGTCGACCGGGGTGACGCTCAGGCAGTTCGACTTGACGCCGCAATCGCCGCAGCCCTCGCAGACCCGTTCGTTGATCAGCACCCGCATCGGGCGCTCGGGCGCTTTGCCGCGTTTCCGCATCCGGCGGAGGTCGGCGGCACAGTGCTGGTCGTAAATCAGCACCGTGACCCCGGGTGTTTCCCGAAGGGCCCGTTGCGCCTCGTCGAGGCGCTCGCGCGGCCAGGGCTCGACGCCCGGGGCCAGGGAAACGCCTCGGTAGCGGGCGGGCTCATCCGTCAGCACCACGATCCGCTTGACGCCCTCCGCCTGAAGTTCCTGGGTCAACGCTGGAATCGGGATGCCACCGTCGGCGTGCTGGCCGCCGGTCATGGCCACGGCACCGTTGTATAGAATCTTGTAGGTGATGGTGACGCCCGCGGCCACGGCTTGGCGGATGGCCAGGCTGCCGGAGTGGAACAGGGTCCCGTCGCCGAGGTTCTGGAACAGGTGGGGCGTTTCGGTAAAGGGCGCGGCGCCCACCCACTGGGCGCCCTCGCCCCCCATCTGAGTAAAGCCGGCACCGACCCGTTCCATCGTTACCGCCATCCCGTGACAGCCGATGCCGGCGGCGGCAATCGACCCATCCGGCACCACGGTCGACCGATTGTGGGGGCAACCCGAACAGAAGTAGGAGAGTCGCTGCGCCGTCTGGCCAAGCGGCTGGACCGACGCCGGAAGGGCGGGACGAAACCGTTCGAGCCGCGCCGGCAGGTCCGGGATCCGCCGCGCCATCCGAGCGGCCAGGATCGGTGCCACGGTGTCGGCGTCGAGTTCGCCGTGGCCGGGCACCAGCAGGACGTCGCGCTCGTCCCGTTTACCGACCACGCGTGGCCGCTCGGCCTGATTGAAGAGGGCGTCGCGGAGGAGGAGTTCGAGGAACGACCGCTTTTCCTCGATGACGAGGATCTCCTCGAGTCCGGCGGCAAACTCGCGGATCACGCCGGCGTCGAGGGGGTAGAGCATGCCGACCTTGAGCAGCCGGACCCCCAGTCGCTCGAGGTCGGGGTCGGAAAGGCCGAGCCGGTCCAGGGCTTCGCGGACGTCGAGATAGGTCTTTCCGGCGGCGACGATGCCGAGCCAGGCGTTCGTCGGGGCGACGGTGATCCGGTTGAGGCGGTTGGCGGCTCCGAACCGGCGGGCGGCCTCGAGTCGACCTTCCCAGACCTCCTGCTCGGTCTGGAGATTGAACGGCGCGAAGAGGTTGTGGCTCTGGGTCGGGCGCCAGGGCTTGCCCCGGAACTCGAACTCGGGGAGGACCCAACCGTGCCGGTCGGGTCCGACGACGGCGCTGCCGAACTCGTCGGCCACGTTGGTCGTCACCTTGAGGCCGACCCACAGGCCCGAGTAGCGGGAGAGCGCGAACCCCGCGCTGCCGAGGTCGAGGACTTCCTGGACATCGCCGGGGAACAGGATCGGCATCTGAGCGTCGAACAGCGCCACCTCGGAGGCCGACGGGACGGTCGACGACTTGGACGCCGGGTCGTCGCCTGCCACGGCCAGTACGCCGCCGTACCGGCCGACCCCGGTCAGGTTGGCGTGCTTGAAAGCATCGCCCGAGCGGTCCACCCCAGGCCCCTTGCCGTACCAGATCCCGAGCACCCCGTCGTAGCGGGGCTTCGGAAACGTGTTGGCCAGCTGGGAGCCGAAGACCGCGGTGGCGCCCAGGTCCTCGTTGACGGCGGGGACGAAGCGAACGTGGTGCTCGCTCAGGATCCGCTGGTTGGCCTGGAGGAGGAAGTCGTAGCCGCCGAGTGGGGAGCCGCGGTATCCGGAAATCAGCGTAGCGGTGCGGAGCCCCGCCCGCTGGTCCGCCTTGTGCTGATCGATCGGGATTCGGACCAAGGCCTGGACCCCGGACAGCGCAATGGTGCCGTGGTCGATCAGGTATTTGTCGTCGAGTGAGAACTCCCGGGGCGGCGAGGCGGTCATCCCGTAATCTACTGCCGATTCTTCAAAGCCTGCTTGTCGATCTTCCCGATCGGCAGCATCGGGAACTCGGCGGCGATGGTGAACCGCTTCGGGACCTTGTAGTTGGCCAACTGGTCGCGGCAGTGCCCCTCCAGGGCCTCCGTGGTCACCGTCCGCCCGGGATGGGGCAGCACGAACGCATGGCCGACTTCCTGGTAGAGCGGGTCCGGCATCCCGATCACGGCGGCCATTGCCACGTCAGGATGGGATTCGAGCACCAGCTCGATTTCGCGCGGGTAGACGTTGTAGCCGCCCGATTTGTACATCTCCTTGAGCCGGCCGATGAGTCGGATGGCGCCGTCCGGCCGTTCCACCGCCAGGTCGCCGGTTTTGAGCCACCCGTCGGCAGTGAACAGTTCGCGACTCGCCTCGGGACGCTGCCAGTAGCCCATGGTGACGAAA
>CADEGB010000027.1 GCA_902826755.1 uncultured Gemmatimonadota bacterium | reverse complement strand
GCGTTGGCGCCGAGTCGCTCGAACGGCCCAAGCGGTTCTTCGGCAGTGCCCGGAAGGTCGACCCGCGGGCTGGGGGCGGGTCGCTCACCATCATCGCCACCGCCCTGATCGACACCGGCAGCAAGATGGACCAGCTGATTTACGAGGAGTTCAAGGGCACCGGCAACAGCGAGTTGGTCCTGAACCGCGAGTTGGCCGACCGGCGGATCTTCCCCGCCATCGATCTGGTCGCGAGCGGCACCCGCAAGGAGGAACTGCTCCTGTCACCCGAGGGTCTGGCGGTGGCGCAGCAAATCCGCCGGCAAATCGACCGGATGCCACCCGCCTCCGCCATGGAGGTGGTGCTCGGCCTCATGCGTCGCCACAAGGACAACGGCTCCCTGATCCAGGCGCAAGCCGGCCGGTCGGTCGCGTCGTAGGGATTCGGGCCGCCAAATCTGTCCTCGAACGGCACTCAGGGTAAGCGATGCGATCCCGAGTGCCATCATCCCGAAAACCGCCTTCGGGTTCTCGTGCGACACCCTCGAGGCGTTACGCTCAATCGTGGGGAAACCCCTACAGGTCAACGCAACGCTATACACTGCTGGGCGATAGTGTTACGTTACAGGTAACACCCGTTAGGACCCACGGGTACTGTTTCATACGAGGCCGGGTTCCCAAGGTGTCATGCCGAAACCTCCCGCCCGTCGAGCCGCTCCGAAGGCTCCCTCGATATCGATCATCCTCATTGACGACAATCGTCTCGTCCGGGAGGGCTTGGCCGGCCTGATCAGGGACCAGCCTGATTTCCGGATTCTGGCCGCTTGGGCCGACGCAGACGAAGCGCTCCAAAAGGTCAAGGAAGCGAAGCCCCAGGTCGTCCTCCTCGACTTCGGCCTCGAAGGCAGTGATAGCCTCGAGGTCGCCACCGGTCTCCGGCGGGAGGCGCCCGACTCGCGGATCATCGTGATGGGCCTCTCCCCGCTCCAGGACACCGTGGCCGACTTCATCCGGATCGGGGTGAGCGGCTTCCTCCTCAAAGACGCCTCCTTCGACGCGTTCCTCGCGACCATTCGCGCCGTGGCGCAGGGTGTGCAGGTCCTTCCCCCCGAGCTGACGGGGTCGCTCTTCCAGCAGATCGCGCTCAACGCGGTGCACCGAGCCCCGAAAACCGCCCTGGAAGCCGCCGTCAGAGTCACCCCGCGTGAGCGCGAGGTCATCGCGTTGATCAGCGAGGGCTTGAGCAACAAGGCAATCGCCAGCCGCCTCGGGATCGCCATTCACACGGTCAAGAGTCACGTGCATAACGTGCTCGAGAAGCTCGCCCTCCGCAGCCGGCTCGAGGTCGCGGCCTTCAGCCGCCCGCAGTAGCGGCAGGAGGGGCGGGGGCGGCCCCCCCGATCTCAGCGTCGACGGGTCGATTCGTCAGGCCATCCACCGTCGGAACGATCCCGATCATCCCTACGAGCGATTGTCGCGCCAGCCGGACCGGGAGACCTTCTCCGTTCGGAGGATCACGATCATCGTGGCGGAACACCCTGGGGAAGCCGAAAGAGCGTCCACTGATGTCATTTGCTCGATCCACCGCGCTTGCCACCCTTGCGCTGGCCGCGGCCTGCTCCGAAGCTCGAACGAAGCCGATCGTCACCGCCGGCGGCGATGGCCGGAGTACCTCGGCGTCCGACGATTCGGCGCCCGAGCGCGGGACTAGTCTCGTCCGCTTCGTCAACGCGCTGCCGGGCAACACCGATCTTGGGCTCCGGGCCGATCAGCGGAACCTGTTCGACAAGGTCGCCTACCAGAGCGTGACCGACTATCGGGAGATCGGCGACAGGCGCGCGACCTTTTCCCTCCGGGATACTGGCGACGGGGGGGAACTCGCCTCCAACAGCCAGGTGATGGGCGACGGCCTTCGCTACACGCTGATCGCGTCGTCCGACGAAAAGGGCGGCGCCATCCTCCACGTGGTCCGTGACGAATTGATTCCCGCCGCCGGCAAGGCTGGGATCCGGATCCTCCACGCCGCCGCGGGACTCGAGGACGTCGACCTGGCGATCGTCGGCGAGAACATCCCCGTGTTTGATCGCGTCCGGTTCGGCACCGAAGCCGCCCTCTGGGACCTCGAACCAACGACGGTCGCGCTGGAGATCCGGAGCTACGAAGGACGGGCCGGTCTGGTCCGTCTCCCGATCATGACCCTGAAGGCCGGACGGGCGTACACCATCATCCTCGCCGGCGTGGGACCCGGTCGGCTCGCCACGATCACCTTCGACGACGCGCCCGCCCCCACGGTGGCGACCGTCGTCATCGTGGATCCTCGCTGAGCGCTGTCGAACGCCAGGATCGATGACCTCACGGAACGGGGCGGCGGCCAGTCACGGCGCGCCAGATCACGACGATCGCCGCCAACACGAGGAGCGTGTGGATCAGACTGCCGCCCACATGGAACACGCCAAAGCCAAGGAGCCAGGCGACGACGAGAATGACGGCCAGCGTATAGATCATGATCGGTCCTCCAGGGTGATGCTGGAAATCAAGCCCGCGTGCGTCTTGTCCGCCGCGACCCGCCGCGGATCCGACCGCCGGTACCGGGACATCCGCCAACCAGCCAGTCGCGACCCGGCGCGACGCAACGCGAGTGTGGCGTCAACCAGGTAGCCGGCGATCCACCCCGTCAGGTCGGCCGGCGGCACCGAGCCCACGGCGCTCGGGCCGGCGGCGTGGGGCTCGATGGGCGGAATCGTGACGGGGACATCGGCGGGCCCAATGGAGGCGCCCCCCACCGCGCTTACTTCGATGCAGTTGCCGCCGCGACGTTTGGCGGCGTAACACGCGGCGTCGGCGTCGCCGAGCACCTTCTCGGCACCGCCTCGGCTCGTGGCAGTTGTCGCGATTCCGATGCTGACCCCGACCGAGAGACGTTGACCCTGCCACGGCAGGCGGAACTGCTGAACGACCCGCAACATCGAGTCGGCAACGCCCCGCGCCCGCACTTCGGGACAGTGCTCGAGGAGGAGGCCAAACTCGTCGCCCCCGAGTCGGGCCAGCGTGTCCCGGGCCCGCAGCACTCGCCGTAGCTCGTGACCGAGTTGCCTCAGGATGGCGTCGCCGGCCAGGTGGCCCCAGGTGTCGTTGATCTGTTTGAACCCGTCCAGATCGAGGAAGCAGAGGACGTCAGGGTCGCCCGGGCGGATCGTCAGCCGAACCGCCCGCTCCAAACGGCGGTCGAACTCCACCCGATTGACCAAGCCGGTCAGCGCGTCGTGTGTTGCCTCGAAGGTCAGACGACGGACGTCACCGCGACTGAGGGCCGCGTCCCAGCCCGTCGACTCCGATTCCACGGCCTCGCCACGGCGGCTCGGCTCTCGATCGGTGACGTCGATCAAGCTGCCCTCGACCAGACCGATCTGGCCGGCAGCCCGCACGCCGCCGCCCCGTTCTTCGATCCAGCGCCACCCGCGGGTGCGATGGTGCAGCCGGTAGGTCAGATGAAACGGATCGCCCGCGGCGACCGCCCGGGTGATTTCCGCCTCACGCCGGGCCCGGTCGGCCGAGTGACACAGGGCTGCGATCGTCACCACCCCGTCGAGAAACGCACGTTGCTCGCAGCCGGTCAGCGCTTCGACCGATTCACCGAGATAGATCAGGGACTGGGTATCGTCGTCGCGCCTGAGGTAGACCACGCCGGGGAAGTTGTCCACCAGCAACTGGAGAGACTCCTCGCTCAACCCGTGATCACGGGCGGCGGTCGGATCGGAACGGTCTCCAACGGGAACGGACCCGCGGTGGGTAGTACGTACCCGGGGCGCTTCGATCCGTTTGTTGGTCCGCATTGGCTTACCCTCCCCGGTAACCCCTGGGCGACTGCCCACGACCCAAGAATGGCCTCGACCGGTGACCGGGAGTATCCCCCGTCCGAGTGAAAATGGATCTAGTTCTCTCGGCTGGCATGCCCCGGGGAAACGGGCGGGTCATCGGAGTCCAAGCGGGAACGGCCCCGGCTGGTGAACCGTGATGGTCAGGGCTGTTCGGCGCCCGGTCAGGAGGCCGCGAGCCAGGTCAATGCGGACACCGCTCGGTCGACTCCCGCGGAGTCCGATCCGGACGCCGATGCCGCCGTCGAGATGCCACGCGCCGACGGACTGACCGGGAGGAGCGGCCAAGTGGGCCCCATCGAGGAACACGCCGGCCGCAAACAGCAACGGACCGGCGCGCGCGACGGGATGATCCCCGCTCAGCCCCGCGTGCGCGACCCGCCGACTAAGGTCCTGGCCAAGCGTCAAGACATGGCGCCCGGTGGGAGCCGCCCGGAGTTGAATGGCCGCCGACTGGTTGCCGCCAATGACGGGCCAGGCTCCATAGGGAGCGGCGGCGCCGACCCAATCGACCCCAACCCGGGCCGACCACGTCGCGCGTTCATACCCCGAAGACGATATCCATCGAGCCCGGACCGCGGCATCGGAGTACCCCGCGTCGGCCGACAACCCGACCGCGTGGCCCACCGAGACACTCACCGCGAGTCGGTCGGCCCACCCCTTGACGTCGGAGCCGGCCGAGGCCGCCAGATACCGTCGATGGCCCGACCAGTGATCGAGACGCATCCCGATCGAGGCCCGGACCGCGGATGAGATCCATGACACGAGTCCGAGGGCGGTTGACCCTCGGGTCTCCTCGACCGATGGCCCCGCTACGCTGGCCGCGATCCGAGTCCGCTCCCGCGAGCCATGCACCGTCACCACGGCGGGGACAACAAACCCCACCGGCCAGTCGACGCGGACGACCCCGCGGGGTCGAGCGCGATCCCATCGCCAGCCCACGGCCCAGAGCTCACCCCGGCCGAATAGGCCTGCCGCCGTCAGACTCACCTCGCGCTCCGCGATCGCCCGGACGGCGTTCCCTGTCACCAACCGCCAGAGCGGGTCGATCGTCGCGCGCTCGACGACCCTGGCATGGACTTCGACGAGGCCACCTCCCACCGGTCGATAGTCGACCGACGCGCGGCGCACGGCCGGCACGGCCTCGATCCGACGGCGCGCCAGCGCCAATCCAGCTGGCCTGAGCAACTGACCGTCGGACAATCCCATCGCGCCGGCCAGGACCCGGAACGGTGCGTTCCTGGCTCCGTGGATCTGGACGAGATCGATGACTGGCCGGCCGAGTCGGTTCCACGCTCGGAGCGCCCCATCCTGGTCGCCGGCCAGGAACCGGCTGGCCGCAAGCAACTGCCAACCGAGCGAGTCGTCAGGTGTGATGGCTAGATATGTCGAGGCCAGCCGAGCCGCTTCGCCATACCGTTCCTGCTTGAAGCGGACGCCCGCGAGCTCGCGGTGCACTAGCGGCTCGACGGGACAGACGTGGCCAGCCCGCTCCAGCAGGCGCACGGCCTCGTCGTACTGACCGCTCGCGGTCGAAGTCAACGCCTGGTCAATCCATGGCCGGCATGGCATCGAGTCGAGAACGGCAGTCGGCCCAGACATCGGTTCCGCCCGCGAAGATGGGGGACCGGGGCGGAAGACCACGGCCCAGCGATCGGCGCCATCCCACTGGGCCAGGAATCTGTTTTCCTCGGCCATGGTGGAAGGCGCCCCGGCCGGGTCGTGGAAGGTGACCATCCCGGCGCCCCAGGACAGGACGACCACGTAGTGGTAACGATCCCGACCGACCCTGATCAATGCCACCAGCGGGATGCCCTGCCGGAGGACCTCTCGAGCCGCGGCAGCGGTTGGCTGGAGCACTCGCACCTCCCAGTCGCGGCCGCGAACCGCCGCGATCAGATCGGTCGTCCGGATCCCACCTTCCTCGGGGCGAACGAGATGGCTGAAGTCCTCGGCCCGGACTCCCCGGCGGCCCCACCATCGTTCGACCATCGCGATCGCCGCGCCGCCGCAGAGCAACCTCGACTGCGCGACATAGGGCACCGCTAGGGGCGCGGGGGGCTCCTCCGTACCGGCCGGGGGCGGCTGGGCATCCGCCGCGACGCGGCCCCAAGCCACCACCATCAACAATCCCACGGCCATCAGGCGGACGGTGCCTCGCACCGGTCGACCGGTGCCGTCAATCGACCAGGAGGATGATCAGCAGCAGTCCGATGATGATCGCGGTGGTGCTGATCACGATCGAGTCTGCTCCCCCGGCAAGGATCCGTTCGGCGCGGGCTCGGGCGACCGGATCGAGCGTCGCCACCCGGTCCGCGAACGCCGCCGGGCTCAGGCCCAGTCGGCTCGCGGCCGCCAGGGCGACGGGCGAAGCGAGCGCGGGCGCAACCGAGCCGGCAGTCGGGGCGGCGTTCGCCACCGCGGCGTCCAGCTCCACGACGCTGACGGCGCTTCGCGCCTGCGCCGAGACCGGTGCGGCGACCAGGGTCGCGACAAGGGCCAGTAACCTGGGCAGTACTCGACCGATCGACATCGTCTCTCCTCGGAAGGTGGGGCTTTACCTCGAGGCGGGAAGGTACCCGGGCACTGGTCCACCGATCCATCGATCATTCGGATTGTCTGTGAGCTAGTTCCATCGAGCGACCCGCCTCCGCCCCGGGGGTCCGTCTCGACTTCGTCCCAACGATCGATAGCGCGACGGCCAGGACGACGCCTACCGTTCTGCCAGTCGCGCGCCGCCAGTCGGTGGCGATGATATCGACTCATGCCATGGAGGTCCGAACATGTTCGCCATACCGAGACACACGCACGTGGCCCTATTGCTGGTTGGCCTCGGTGGCGTCACGATCGGGTGCGCCACGAAGGCCGGGACTGGGGCCGTCGTTGGGACGGCCGGAGGCGCGGCGGCCGGCGCGGTGATTGGGAAGGTTGCTGGTTCGACCGCCAAGGGCGCGATCATTGGCGCGGTCGTCGGCGGCGCCGCCGGCGCGATCATCGGCGCCCGGATGGACACCCAGGCCAGGGAACTCGAGCAGCGCATCAAGGGTGCCACGATCGAGCGGGTCGGAGAGGGAATCCAGGTGACCTTCGCGTCAGGACTGCTCTTTGCCTTCGACGCAGACGTGGTTGAACCGGACGCCCGAGCCAATCTCACCGAACTGGCGACGAGCCTCGACCGGTTTCGCGACACCGATGTGGTGATCATCGGGCATACCGACCAGCTGGGGGCCTCGGACTACAACCAGACCCTGTCGGAGCGACGGGCCAATGCGGCCGCGACCTTCCTCATCTCTCACGGCGTGATCGGCGACCGGCTCATCACCAAGGGGCTTGGCGAATCGGAGCCGGTGGCCACCAACGGGACGGAAGCCGGCCGTCAGGCCAACCGCCGCGTGGAGATCGCGATCTACGCCAGCAGGACCTATCGGGACAAGGTGGGCACGGGGACGCCCTGATGCCACGGAGGTCGCTCGTGAGGGAGAAGCCCGGCGCGCTGCCGTCGACAGGCAACACGTACGATCCGCGACGCGCCACCGGATTCTCCCACGAGCAGCTGGTGCAGGCGTTCGATCGGGTCCAGGACCCTAACGACTGGCGGGGGCCGATCCGGGCTGAGATCCCGGCCGCGATGCGATCGCTGGTGGAGAAGGCGATCGTCTGGTTCACCGCAACGGCGCCGGCCTTTGTCCGTACGGACCGTCCCGGCGTGCTGCTCGCCACGGCACCGGGCTACCTGCGCGGCCCGTGGGGGCGCCCGGATCGGCACCCGGAGTCCGGTTCGCCGACCCGCCCGCCGGACCGCGGCCACTCACCCGAGGGGAAGACCCCCCGGGCGAGCGGGCGCCGCCACCGGTCAGCGCCGGCCCATCACGAAGTTGAATCCGACGGCCAGCTGCCCGGTCGAGCCGTCGTTGGCGGTGAACCGGAACTCGCCAAACGGATGGACTCGACCCTTGAGTGACTCGATGCCGGCCAGGACGTTCATCCCGGCGCTGGTATCGTGCGCGTTGCCGCTCCCTCGCCGGGCCAGATTGAGCCCGGCCCCGAGGTACAGCCATTGGACGGACGCCGAAGCCAGCCGGAATTTGAGATCGGCGTTGAGGTTCCAGAACGTCCCGTTCTCCACGAAGAAGTAGTCGAAGGACGGGTAGAACTCGACGTTCCGTGCGATCGGCGCGCCGAACTGAACGCCCAGCCCGACCTCCTCGAGATCGAACTGGTAGGAAATCCGAGGCCCGACGTGAGGTCGGCTGCTCTGGGCCTGCCCGACGCCAGCCAATGCGGTGGCAACGACGACCAGCGCCGCGGTGATGCGTGAATTTCGGTCCATGGGCGACTCCCCGAGTAGTGAGATGGCAGAATAGCCATCCGTCCGCCGGGAGCCATCGGCCATCCGGACTAGGTCGACGACCCTCCTTTCGATCGATAGCCTCCGGCTCGCCGCCCGCTACGATTCACCTCGACGTGGAATCAGTGCTGAAGTCAACGGAGGGCACGATGAACATCGCATTGGCTCGAAGCTCGACCCTGATCGCGCTGGTCGCCTGTTCCCGAGTCGAAGCGCCCGTCGACAAGATCGAGACCCCGACCGTCGCCCCAAGCGCCCTGACACTCGGCGCCGGTACCCGGATCGACGCGGTGACCCAGCGGACCATCTCGTCGCGAACGGACAAGGCGGGCGGGACCTTCTCGGCGACGGTGTCGGGCGATGTGAAGGACGCCCGGGGTCGCATCGTCATCCCCGCCGGGGCTACGATCAACCTCGGGATCACCGAACTCCAACCCGCCAACGAGAAGAGCTCGGCCGACGGGAAGATCACGATCCAGGTCACCTCCCTCACGGTGGCCGATCAGACCTACCCGCTGAACGCCGAGATCACCGAGATGACCCACACCCTCAAGGGGCGCGGCGTCGGGGCCACGGAAGTCGAGAAGACGGCCGCGGGCGCGGTGCTCGGCGGGATCGTCGGTCGGGTTGCCGGTGGCAACGCGAAGGGCACGGTCATCGGCGCGGTGGTCGGAGGTGCGGTCGGTGCCGTGGTGGCATCGGAGACGGCCAACCGCGATGTCGTTGTCGTCGCCGGCACCACGATCGTGGTCACGCTCGGTGAGCCCGTAACGGTCGCGCCCCGATAGGAGCAACGACATGAATATCCTAACATTGCTACTGGTGGGCCTCGTGGCCGGTGCGCTGGCCAGCTTTGCGGTCGGTGGCGTCGGAGTCGGTCTCCTCGGTGACATCGCCATCGGTATCGTGGGTTCCTTCCTTGGAACCTGGTTGTTCGCCGTGCTGAAGCTACCGGTTCCGTTCGGTGGGCTCGGAGGGACGATCCTCGTGGCTTTCATCGGTTCCACCGTGCTGTTGGTGATTCTCCGGGTCGTCCGCCGCCGAGGGACCTGACGACGGACCGGCGGTCACGAGGGAGGCCGGTGCTTCACGATCTTCGCGGCATCCCCAGCCTTGGCGGCGGCTTCCCGTCTTTCTCGCGCGCTCTTGATCCGTTCGAAAACCTGCTCGGCAAGGGCGCGGGTTGGATCGGAGTCCGGCTCGGCCGGTGCCGGAACCGCGGGCTTTCGGGTCCGACCCTTGATTCGCTTCGACATCCCAACACCCACCTTCTAACGAAGACTGAGTCAGGCTCGCTTCCGGGCCCCAAAGATGATGAGCCCGGCACCGACCGCGATGATCGCGGCCCCGGCCCACGGCGGCACGGAACGCCGTTCCTTGGCCGTGACCTTGATGCCGCCGACCTCCAGGACGTCACGGTTCGACGTGAAGGTCACCCCGCGATACAGCAGCCAGGCTCCCACCGCGAGGATGACGATGCCCACGGGAAACATGCGACGCATGAGATCTCCATTTCGGAAACGTTTGAGCCACCACGCCTTGTGCCACGGACCTGCCAGCCGGTCGATCGAACAGCCGACGACTCGGCCGTCGATGATCCGTCGCGCCAAACCGGCACACGCGGTGACAGCTTCAGCTTCCGAAGCAAAATCACTGGCGACCCCGACAGGCTTGACCCGACCGGCACGCCTGATCTCCAGATCCGCGGCCCAGCGCCGGCACTCGTGGAGTTCGTACGGGTGCGCCACGATTCGGTAGCCTTTGTACCTGCTGGTTTCCATCATGGGACAGTACCGTGTCCGGCGGGGAATGCCCATCGCCCATCAGAGGGGTTCTGGAGCTAGTCCAGAGGAGTGAGGAATACGGAGTCGGGTCGGTCAAGCAAGGGAGGGGGTGGGAGAACAGGTCCGACCACGACCTGCCCCCCCATCAGGTACTGCGGACCTGCAACCTCACCGGGTCGCCACCGAAGGACCATGGATCGTAGGAATGATCTGGCGATCGGTGAGGATCGAGTTCCACGGGGCGATGGTAATTCCGGGTCCGCCAAGATAGGTTGCGCGAACAACCGCCGGCCATTGGCTCCCAAGACCGCGCGATATTCCGCCGGGGGGGGCTCTGATGGTTCGACTCCAGATCCATGACATCATGAAAGCTCGAGGCATTTCGGCGTACGCCTTGAGTAAGGGCGCCAACCTGAGCTACCCCAGCGCCTACCGCCTCTCGAGGGCCGAGGGCGTGTTCGGTCGTCTCCATGCGGAGACGCTTGACGCCCTCTGCCAGTTCTTCAGGGTCCAGCCCGGGCGCCTGCTTCGCTGGACCCCTGATCCGCCGCCCCGGAAGGGGCCCGGCCGAACACTCGGCTAGGGAAGCGGCCTGGCGGTCGCGGTCGAGTCGGCCACCGTGGCGAGCAGTTCCTTCCATTCGAACCACCCGGGTTTACCCCGGATCCACTTTTCGAACCAGGCAAACTCGGCCACCGCCTTCACCAACTGATTCCGGGGCTCGGTGATCCCGTGGGTGTTGCCGGGATAGACGAAGTACTCGGTCGGCACGCCGAGCTTCTTGAGCGCCATGTGCAGCTCGTCCGACTGGGGCCGCGGCACCCGGGGATCGCCGTCGACGACATGGATCAGGGTCGGCGTCCGGGCATTCTTGATGTACTTGAGCGGCGACACCTTCCAGTACGCGTCGAAATTGTCATAGGGAAGGTCACCACCCATGTACCACTGCCGGTTTCGCTGGATGTCGCTCTGAGCGTACATCGAAATCCAGTTCATCGTCCCGGCACCGCTCGAGATCGCCTTGAACCGATCGGTGTGGGTCAGGATCCAGTTCGAGTAGTGACCCCCCGCGCTCCACCCCATGACCCCGAGGCTGTCGGGATGGACCACGCCCTGAGTGATCAGGTGATCAACGCCGGTCATGATGTCGTCGAACCCACGGTCGAAGTACTTCCCGACCCCGGCCGTCTCCATCCGGTGACGCTCGCCGTAGTTGGTCGAGCCCCGGTAGTTCGGAAGTAACACCGCATAGCCGGCCCCGGCGTACACCTGTGACCCGTAGCCGCCGTTGAACGTGAGAAGGTCGGCGCCGGCCGGGCCACCGTGGATCTGAACGACCAGCGGATAGCGACGATTTGGGGTGTAGCCGACCGGCTTGAGCAGCACTCCGCCCACCGTCTTGCCGTCCTTCGATTTCCAGGCAATCTCGGTGGCCGAGCCGAGTGCAAAGCCCTCCACCTGGGGATTCGGATTCGTCAGCCGGACCCATCCACTCCGGTTACCTAACTCGGCCTCGGAGCGCGCCAGGTACAGGGACGACGGGGTCGTCGGATCGGAATAGGTCAGGAGGAGCGTGCCGGTGTCGTCATTCTTGGCCGCGAACACCACGGCCTGATCCTGGGTCAGCTGAGTCACCGTGTTGGTCGCGACGTCGAGCGCCAGCACCTGCATCGTGGCCTTGACCCCGTCGCCGAAGTAGATCGTCCGGCCATCCTTCGACCACCAGTCGACCGACACCCCGCCGTCGTACCCGTCGCCCAGCTTGCGCCAGGTCCCGCCCACTGCCGCAAGCTCCCGGAGGTAGACCTTCGGATCGCGTGAATACATGAAGTCATTCGCCGCGGAAAACGCGATCCACTTCCCGTCCGGCGAGAACGACAGGGTACTCTCCCCGATCTCCGAGTTGGTGGTGAGGCGCTCGATCCGGCCCGACCCGATGTCGAGGAGATAGAGGTCGTCGTAACTGCCCGCTTCGGTGACGGTCCGCTTGTACCGGTCATTCGGCGCCCCGCGGAAACCTGCCCAGCGCCCGTCATCGGAAAGGGTGACACCATCGACGCTGTATTCCGTCCCTCCGGTCAGTCGTCGCTCCTGACGGCTCGAGAGATCGACGCTCCAGAGATGGATGAGCGGACTGTCCTGATTCCGAATCGACACCGTGAACTTCTTCTCGACCCGCTCCTTCTCGGCCCGGTCGACCGTGTCGCGGGCCCGAAAGAACAGCCGCCCGCCGTCCTTCGACAGCTGCCAGTCGACGATCGGGGTGGCGTGTCGGGTGACTTGGACCGGCTCCCCGGCCGACCCGGCCAGATCCGCCACGGCCAAGGCCCACACCTGCTGTTCGTCGCTCTTGCCGGCGGAATACACGAGCCACCGACCGTCGCGACTGAACCCGAACTGGCCGACCCCGTCCTTGGCGTCGGTGATTCGACGGGCCTCTCCACCGTCGGGACGCATCAGGTACAGCTGATTGGGCGGCGTCGGGCCCGAGCCTTCGCGATTCGAGCTGAACACGAAGAACCCCCCGTCGCGCGACCATCGCGGAGTGTTTTCGTTCTTGTCCTTGGTAAAGGTGAGCTGGCGAGCCGACGCCACCCCTTGGCCGGTCGACACGATCCATACGTCGGTCGTCCGCCGCGCTTCCTTCCAATCGGGCGTCGACACCGTGTAGAGCAGCCACCGCCCATCCGGCGAGAGCGCCGGCGACCCGGCCTGGTTGAACTGCTGGATGTCCAGGAACGTCATCGGCCGCTTGCTTTGTGCCCCGATCGACGAGGCAAGGGCGGCGGCCAGGACGGGAACGACGACCAACCGGGTCCGGAGGGGCACGACGACAAGCTCCGCTGGAGAGAGTCACCAAAGATGAGCCGAGCGGTATATTCGCGCCATGGACAGCGGACGCTGGGCTCGAATCGAGAGTGTATTCCACGAGGTGGCCGATCGGCCCGCCGCCGACCGGCCCGGTCTGGTCGCCGCCGCCTGTCAGGATGATCCGACGCTCATCCCCCAGGTCATGGCCCTCCTCGAACAGGACGGCTCCCCGCACCGGCTGCTCGACCGCGCCGTCGGCGACCTGGCTGGCACCCTCCTCGGCAACCCGGGGAGCCACCGCTTCGACCCCGAGGCGTTCCGACCCTATCGCCTCAAGTCGCCCCTCGGCGAGGGCGGCATGGGCATCGTCTTCCTGGCCGAACGCGAGGACCTCGGCAACCTCGTGGCCATCAAGATCCTCCGGGATGCCTGGCTCTCCCCCGGTCGCCGCCAGCGGTTCCTGACCGAGCAGAAAACCCTGGCCCGACTCACCCATCCCAACATCGCCCGGCTCTACGACGCGGACACCCTGCCCGATGGAACCCCGTGGTTCGTCATGGAGTATGTCGACGGACTCCCCCTCACCGAGCATTGCGTCGCCACCAGCGCGCCGGTGGCCGAACGGATCCGTTTGTTTCGCGCCGTCGTGGCGGCGGTCGACCACGCCCACGCGCACGGCGTGATTCACCGGGACCTCAAGCCGTCCAACATCCTCGTCAAATCGGATGGATCGGTCCGCCTGCTGGATTTCGGCATTGCCAAGGCCGTCGACCCGGAACCCGAGGGCCATCGGACCACCGCGCCGCTGATGACGCCCGCCTACGCGGCGCCCGAACAGCTCCGCGGCGAACCCGCCGGGGTGGCCACCGACGTCTACTCCCTCGGCGTGATCCTCTACGAGCTGCTCGCCGGACGGCTGCCCTTCGGATTGCCGCGAGTCGGCGGCGCCCCGATCCCGACCGGACACGTGGCCACCCGACCGTCAGTCGCGGCCAAGGAGGCAGGTCCAGTCCGGCCACCCGTCAGCACCGCGAGTCCGTCCGCCTGGGCCGATCTCGATACCCTCTGCCTGACTGCAATGCACGACGACCCGGACCGCCGCTACCAGTCGGCGGCGGCGCTGGGACGCGACCTCGATCACTTTCTGGCCGGTCGCGCCCTCGAAGCCCGACCGGACTCGTTGCCCTACCAAGTCGGCAGGTTCCTGAACCGCCGGGGCCGACTCCTCCTGGCGGCCGTCGTGCTCTTTACCCTCGGAGCCGCCGCGGCCCGACTCATCGGCCCCACCCCGCTCGCCGCGGCACCGGCGGTGACGGTGATGCCCTTGCGAACCGAGCCGCTCGACTCGATCGCCGCCCATCTGCCAGTCGCGCTGGCGGAGGAAATCACCACCGCGCTCGGAGGCACCCCCGGGCTCACGGTCCGGCCGGTCGCCCCAGCCGGCCGCCCCGGAGCCGGCGAGGCGGATCCGGTCCAAGTGGGCCGGGACACCCGCGCCACCAGCGTCGTCAGCGGGCGGGTCCGGCGGATCGGGGGCACGATCCGAGTCGAACTGGAGGCGGTCGACGTCGCCACCGGGAAACGGGTGTGGGCGGATGTCGTGGAGGTCCCGGCCGGCGACCCGATCGCCCTCCACACCGCGTTGGCCGGGCGCGCCCGGCTATCCCTGGCGGCCGCCCTCGGCGCTCCGGCCGGGGCCGCCACCTCAGCCACCCGGCCGAGACACCCTGACGCCTACGACCGGTACCTCCGAAGCGTGGGCGCGGGGTACGATCCCGGCGCCAGCAACGACTCCGGGATCGCCATGCTGGAACAGGCGGTGGCGCTGGACTCAACCTACGCGCCGGCCTGGCTCGCCCTGGCTCGGCGGTACTACATGAAGGCCCGGTTCGAGACCGGCGATTCCGTTCTGCTGGAGCGGACCCTGACGAGCACTCAGCGGGCCGTGGCGCTCGATCCCGACTACGTCGTGGCCGGAGCCCGGATGGCCGGAAGCCTGATCGAGCGCGGTCAACTCGCCGCGGCCTACCAGCAGCTGACCCAACTCGTGGCCCGCCGACCCGACAGCCCCGATGCGCACTTCTGGCTGAGCTACGTCCTTCGCTTTGCGGGGCTCACCGAGGAGTCGAACCGGGAATGCGCCACCGCGCTCTCGCTCGACCCCCACAACTTCGGCTGGCGGTCCTGCGCGGTGGCGGCCATGGCCCGCGATGACTACGACGGCGCCCGAGGCTACCTGGCCCTCGATCCACGGAGCGAGTGGACGAAAGCGCTTGGTCTCCACCTCTTGGTCAGGGCCGGCCGGGTCGACGAAGCGCGCCAGCTGGACCCACCACGAATGCCGCAATGGAAGAGTTACACGCTCTTGTTGGCCTGCCTGGCCAATCGCCCACAGGCCGAGGTTACGGCACTGGCCGCGGCGGTGGTCCCGGACAGCGACCCGGAAGCCAACTACTTCGCGGCCGCGCACCTCGCGTGGTGCGGCCTGACCGACGCTTCGTTGTCGCTGCTCGGTCACGCGATTCGGGGCAACTACTGCTCCTTCCCGGTCATGGACGCGGATCCCCTGTTTGCCCGAACCCGAGCGGCCAAGGGGTATGCCGAGGTTCGGGAAGCGGGCCGGGCCTGCCAGCGCGACTTCCTTGCGGCGCGGGCGGCCCCGCCTTCGGCGGACGCGGAGTAAGGCGGGCGAGTTGCGGAACGGTCCGGCCGCGTGCTACGCTTGCCGGACCGACTTGGGATGACCATGGAAAACCGGCAGGAACTCGACGACTTCTACAGCCTGGCCTACCAGGAGCTGCGGCGCCTCGCCTCGGCCGTCCTGCGGGGGGACCGCGCGTCGACCCTGAGCCCCACCACCCTGGTCAACGAGGCCTGGCTCAAGCTGGCGGCCTCGCGCCGCCTGGCCGTCAATTCCCAGCTTCACTTCAAGCGGATCGCGGCTCGCGCCATGCGGCAGGTGTTGGTCGAGGCGGCCCGGCGTCGACAGGCGGCCAAACGGGGGTCAGGCCTGGCGCTGGTAACCTTCGACGACGACCTCGACGCCGCGGAATCGACCCCCGCCGCCGTCCTGGCCCTCGACGGCGCGCTCGCCGACCTCGCCAAGCTCCACCCGCGCCAAGCTGAGACCGTCGAGTGCCGCTTTTTTGCCGGCCTCAACGTCCCCGAAACCGCCGAGCTCCTCGGGGTGTCCGAGGCCACCGTCCAGCGCGACTGGCGCGCCGCCCGGGCCTGGCTCGCGGTCGAACTCCACCACGCCGGCTGAGCCAACCGTCGGCTCGGCGGCGTCAGAACGTCACGTCGAAGACCCCCTCGGTCACCACTCGATTGCCGGTGGCTCCAGTTCCACTCACCGGCGCCGCCGTGAACTGGAAAGTCCCCGTCGCTCCCGTCGCCGAGATGGCGGTGATCGTGATGGTGCCGCTCCCGATGCTCTGCGCGGCCTGCCACGCCTTTCCCGCCTCGTTGACTAGCGCGTTGGCCGGACTGGTCGCCCCGATCGTAAACGTCCCGGGCGCCGTGGCGAGGGCACCGAATCCCACCGATCGACCCGAGCCGTCCGTCCCCGCGATTCCCAGCACACCATTCGTATAGGTCGCGGCGATCGCCGTCGAGGCGGCCCACGACGCCCCATCGACCCTGGCACTCATCGAGCCGTTTGCCAGTTCCACCCCAGTCGGGTCGTCGCTGCAGGCGCCGAGCACCAGTAAACCGACGCCGATCGATCGGCGGACCACCCGCGCAAACGCTGCTGACCTCATTGCATCCTCCCCCAATATGTGTTGGGACGGGGCCACCCCCGCCACCTCAACCCGACAATGCGTCGAGGTCGCCCGGATCCCATCACCGAACCCCTAAACAAGGTGGCGCGCCGCTTGCGTCCTTCTTGTAACAAATGCGTGACGAACGAGCCACGATCACGCAACTTGATCCATGGCCCTGGACCCGGGGGGAGCCCTGAAATCCACGCGACGAAGCTGGTTGGCGGCCCTCGGAGTGCTGCTCCTCGGCCTCGGCGCACCCGATCGGACCGACGGTCAGGTCCTGGCCGCCGTGACGCGGTCTTCCACCCCCCCGGCAACGTGCCTCAGCGAAGGCCTGGCCGACCGGCTCCGGTCCGCCCACCCGCTCGGCGCGGCAGGAATCGAAGGCCTGCAATGTCTCGGTGAATCCGACGGCTGGGTGGCAACCTCGCCGATGGATCGCGACCAGCGGCGGGCGTGGGAAGCGGCGCTGGGGCGGCTGGCCTCCCACGGCATGGCTGAGTGCCGCCGGGCGGCGGCTGTGCTGGCCGAGGCCGATCAAGCCGGCCTCGTCAGCGTCTGGACCCCGGCCGACACGGCCGGCGGGATGGTCTTCTTTGGCGCCACCTACGTCACGCCGTCAGCCACGACGCTGGCCATCCAGTTCTGGGCCCCCGCCTTCGAGCGATCGACCCGATGGCTGACCGGCGCGCTGGCCCACGAGGGCTTCCACGCCATGCGCCCCGACGCCTCCGAGTCGGAGGCCCATGACTTCGGGGCGGCCTGCGCCGGCGGGTCGGTGCGGTTGGTCTCCGCCCCGACCGCCGGACGCTAGCCCTTCCCTACTTGATCGGCTCTGGCGCGGCCGGGTAGAGACCCGCTTCGGCCAGCCGTCGATAGAACGGCGCCAACCGAGCCAGAAACGCGTTCGCCTCGACCACCGCGGCTGGAACCTCGGTCGCCAGCTCCGCCATGACCCGCCGGTTCGTCTCGCTCGGCCGCACGTGAGCGCCGCCCACGTCCATCGAGGTCATCGCCAGCCGGATCGGAAGTGACCGCAACAATTCGTTGAAGTCCATTGAGAAGAGATCTTCGCCCGGCGTCCGGATCCCGAACTTGCGTTTGACGCGATCGAGGTCAGTCTTGAGCGAGTCCATGGCCGCTCGGATCGGCGCCGGCACCTTGGTCGTGTCGGAGAGCGCCTTCCGGATGCCCGCCAGCTGTTCGTCGGCGTCGCGGAGCGCGTCCGTGGCGGACCGAACGCTGCCGTTCAGCGCCTGGAGGGACTTGAGGGCATCGAACCGGGCCTTGAGGTCCGCGTCGGCAATGGTCACGTCCGGGTCGAGCGCCACCGTCACGGTCCCGGTGGCCGCCTCCTTGCCGTTCACCACGAGGCTGACCGGGTAGTTCCCGGGCAGGACGAGAGGACCGTCCCGTCCATCGCCGCCGAAGAAGGCGATGCCGCCACCGGGGCGTTTGGACGCCGGGAGCGGCTCGGTCCGTAAATCCCAGTGGACCACCTGCACGCCGGCCGCCAGCTTGCCCTTGAAGTCGTCGCCCTTGAGCTCCCGGAGGACGGCCCCAGCCCCATCCCGCACCACCAGCCGGGCGCTGTCGGCCTTGGCCGCCAGATGATACCCGATGGCGGCGCCGTTCTTCGGATTGGCGCCAAGGAACCGCATGTCACCCTCGAACTCACGCATCCGGTCTTCGGCCCGCACCCGCTGGATGGCCGGCTCGATCGAGAACAGGTGTGCCGGTTTGCCTCCAGCCGAGCTGAACTGCTGGAACGGGGATAGGTCGTCCAGGATCCAGAGCGCCCGTCCGTGGGTCGCCAGGATCATGTCGTTGTCACGTGGATGGAGCGTGATCTCGTAGATCGGAACGGTCGGGAGGTTGGCCTTGACCCTGGTCCAGGCGCGGCCCCGATCGGTGGTGACGAAGAGCCCGGTTTCGGTGCCGAGGTAGAGTACGTCGGGATTCTTGAGATCCTCGGTAATGGTCCGCGCCACCTGGCCGGAGGGAAGGTTCCCGGCAATCGACTTGAACGACGCTCCGTAGTCGGTGCTCTGATAGACGTAGGTTCCGTAGTCGCCGGTCCGATGCCCGTCGTAGGTGACGTACACCGTGCCCTCGGCAAACTTGGACGGCTCCACCTTCGAGACGTACGAGAACCGCGGCGCGCCCGGCAACTTGGCCGTCGCGTTGGTCCAGGTCGCCCCACCATCGCGCGACACCTGGAGCTGGCCGTCATCCGACCCGGTGTAGAGAAGCCCCCGTTTGAGCGGCGATTCCGCCACCGCAAAGAGCGTCCCATAGACCGTGACGCCGTCGTTCTTGGCGAGTTTGATCTCCTTGCCCTTGACCCCCATCAGCTCGACGGTGTCTCGGTTGAGACCAAGCGTCAGATCGCCGCTCACGGCCGTCCACGAGTGGCCCCGATCGGTCGACTTGAACAGTCGCTGGGCCCCGAGGTAAATCGTGCTCGGATCGTGCGGGGAGAGCATGAACGGCGTGTCCCAGTTCCACCGGAGCGGCGCCTCGCCGGCCGCCGCCTCGGGCCGAATGCTCTTCCGTTCGTTGGTGACCCGGTCGATCCGGTTGACCCGGCCGTCCTGCGACTCGGCATAGATGATCCGCGAGTTGGTCGGATCGATCTTGCCGACGAACCCGTCGCCACCGTTGACGACGAACCAGTTGTCGTTGGCGCTGCCGTCGAGCGACCGCACCTGACTCGGACCGCACCAGGTGTTGTTGTCCTGCAACCCGCCACAGACGTTGTACGGCGAGTCCATGTCGTAGCCGACGTGATAGAACTGACCCACCGGGAGATGCGGCAGCCACATCCACTTGAGCCCCTTGTCCCAGCTGATCCCGACCCCGCCGTCACCACCGATCATCAGATGCTCCGGATCATCCGGATCGATCCACATGGCGTGGTAGTCGACGTGGATCTTCTCCTCCATCGGCCGGAACGTCTTCCCGCCGTCGTCGGACACCAGCATCTGCACGGCGGGCAGATAGACCCGGAGGTCGTTCTTCGGATCGACCTTGATGACCCCGAAGTACATTGGCCGCACGTTGGTCGAACCCATCTTCCGCCAGGTCGAACCGGCGTCGTCGCTCCGGTAGACGCCGCCCTCCTTGTCGTGCTCGACCCGGGCGTACACGACGTTGGGATTGGTCCGGTAGACGTCGAGCCCGATCCGGCCCAGCGCTCCCTCGGGAAGGCCTTTGGTCAGGCGGGTCCAGGTCCGTCCGGCATCGGCGCTCTTCCAGAGACCACTGTTGGGACCGCCGCCGTTCATCCCCCAGCTCGACCGGCGCCGTTGGTAGCTGGCCGCGTAGAGCACCTTGTTGTTGGTGGGATCCATGACCAGCTCGGTCCCGCCGGCGTCCGCCCCGGCATCGAGCACCCGGCTCCAGGTAATGCCGCCATCGGTGGTCTTGTAGATGCCGCGCTCGCCGCCCGCCTTCCAGAGATCACCCAACGCGGCCACGTAGACCACGTCGTGATCCACCGGGTCCACGATGATCCGGGCAATCTGCTTCGAGGTGGCCAGTCCCATGTTCTTCCAGGTCTTGCCGCCATCGGTCGACTTGTAGACCCCGTCGCCCCACGAGGAACTCTGCCGATTGTTGGCCTCGCCGGTTCCGGCCCAGACCAGGTTGGGGTCATCGGCCGCGATCGCCACGGCGCCGACCGAGGCCGATCCAGCGTCGTCGAATACCGGCGTCACCGTCACCCCGCCGTTGGTGGTCTTCCAGACCCCACCGGTGGCCGCCGCGATGTAGAAGACCTTCGGGTTTCGGGCCAACACCGCAAAGTCGTCGATCCGGCCGCTGGGCGTGGCCGGTCCGATGCTTCGGAACGCCAACCCCTCGAACGGGCCGGACGACTGGGCGGTGAGGGGGAACGGCACGAACAGGATGGCGCTCAACAGGAGCGCCCGAGTCGATGTAGGCACGGAGATTACCTCGAATAACGAGACGGGAAACCGCGGAACTCGGAAAAAGGATATCGCGCCCCGCCGGTCCGCAGTAGGGGGCGTCCACCGCGGCGGGCGTTCTTGAAGTAAATTGCGGGACCAACCCAGTCTCATTTCGATCCCCGGAGCACCTCATGAGGCATCTCGCCTTCCTGGCCGCGGCGTCCCTCGTCGGCGCGGCGTGCGCCAAGCCCGAGCCGGCTACGACCGCGGCCCCGAGCGGCTACCACGACAACACCGGCCGGGACGACGTCCTGGCCGGCGGGGTCAAGATGATCCCGATCACGACGCCGAAAGGAACGTTCAAGGTCTGGACCAAGCGGGTCGGCAACAACCCCCGGATCAAGGTCCTCCTGCTCCACGGCGGCCCCGGCTTTACCCACGAGTACTTCGAGGCCGCGGACAGCTACTTCCCCGGCGCCGAGGTCGAGTACTACTACTACGACCAGCTCGGCTCCTACTACAGCGACCAGCCGGCCGATACGTCCCTGGTCAACCTCGACCGGTTCGTCGAGGAAGTCGAGCAGGTCCGCCAGGCCCTCGGGCTCGGGAAGGACAACTTCTACCTTCTAGGCCACTCGTGGGGCGGCATGCTCGCCATCGAGTACGCGCTCAAGTACCAGGAACACATCAAGGGACTCATCATCTCCAACATGATGGCCAGCATCCCGGCCTACGTGGAGTACGCCGAGAACGTCCTGATGCCGGCCATGGATCCGAAAGTGCTCGCCGAGGTCAAAGCCCTCGAGGCCAAGAAGGAGTACCAGAATCCCCGCTACATGGAGTTGTTGATCCCCCACCACTACCAGCTCCACGTGCTCCGGATGCCGCCGGACCAGTGGCCCGACCCGATGAACCGGGCCATGAAGCACATGAACCCGAATGTCTACATTCCGATGCAGGGACCGAGTGAGCTGGGAGCGAGCGGCAAGCTGGCCAAGTGGGATCGCACCGCGGACCTCGGCAAGATCGCGGTGCCGACCCTGGTCATCGGCGCCATCCACGACACGATGGACCCGAAGCACATGAAGTGGATGTCCGAGCAGTTCCCGAAGGGGCGGTACCTCGAATGCCCCAACGGGAGTCACATGTCGCTGTACGACGACCAGCAGACGTTTTTTTCCGGCGTGATCCAGTTCCTCAAGGACGTGGACGCCGGACGTTAGGGTTTGTCGACCGCCTTGGGGACGGCCGGGTACAACCCGGCCTCCGCCAGGCGCTGGTAGAACGGCTTGAGGCGGGCCGTCAACGCATTGACCTGATCGATCGCCGCGGGCACTTCGGCCTTGAGTTCGTTCCACTGGGCCAGATCGGTTTCCGACACCGGAACGCCCGCGCCACCCACGTTCCCGATCAACCCGCTCAGTTTGAAGGTGATGACCTTCCGGAACTCGGCGAAGTCGAACTCCGACTCGTCACCCTCGTCCCGAATGAAGAACAGCGTCTTGAGCGGCTCGAGGGCCTTGGTCAGGCTGTCGTAACTGGCCCGAATCGGCGCCGGCGCCACGGTGGTGTCGGCGAGGGCCGCTTTGATCTGAGTCAGTTGCTGGTTGGCCGTCCGGGCCGCCGAGGCGGCCTCCGATAGCCGGGCCTCGAGGCGCTGGCCCTCCTTGAGCAGATCGAATCGGCGCTGCCGGTCGGCGTCGCTGATGGTCACCTCGCGGTCGCCCCGAACCGAGAACGGCACCGTGACGACGTCCCTACCGTTGACCACCAGCGTGGCCGCGAACTCACCCGGCAACACCACCGGCCCGCGGGTGCCCCGGTTGCCCCCGCCGCCGCCAAAGAACGAGAATCCGCCCCCGCCGCCCTGGCCCTTCGGCGCGGGAATCGGTTCGATCCGGTAATCCCAGAAGATCGTGTTGAACCCGGCGGCCAGCCCTTCCTTGACGTCGTCGCCCTTCAGGTCCCTGACCGCGTTCCCCGCCTTGTCCTTGATGACGATCCGGAGACTGTCCGCCTTGGCGCGAAGCCAGTACGCGATGGGGGCCGCGAGCGGCGGATTGGGGCCGAGGTACTGCATGTCCCCCTGACTCGAGTAATACCGGAAGCCGGCGTACGACTGCTGATAGGTGGGCGCCATCGTGTACAGGTGAGCGTCGGCGCTCTGCGCCCGGGCACCCTCCTGGAACGGCGACAGGTCATCGAGGATCCAGATCCCCCGGCCGTGGGTGGCAAGGAGCATCGCGTTGTCGCGCGGGTGGAGGGTGATTTCGTAGATCGGTACCGTGGGCAAATTGGCCCTGACCCTGGTCCAGGTCCGACCCCGGTCGAGCGTGACGTACAACCCGGTCTCGGTGCCGAGGTAGAGGACGTCGGCATTCTTCTGGTCTTCGGTAATGCTCCGCGCCACCTCACCCCGCGGCAGATTGCCGGCGATCGACTTCCACGAACCGCCGAAGTCGGTGCTGCTGTAGAGGTAGCTCCCGTAGTCGCCGGTCCGGTGGGCGTCGAACGTCACGTACACCGTTCCCTCGGCAAATCGCGACGGCTCGACCCGCGACACGTAGGCCCATTTGGGCGCGTTCGGGATCTTCGGGGTCAGGTTGGTCCACGTGGCGCCACCGTCACGGGTCACCTGGACCTGGCCGTCGTCGGACCCGGTATAGACCAGGCCCGCCTTGACCCGCGACTCGGCCACCGTGAACAGGGTGCCGTAGTCCTGGACGCCGTCGTTCCGGGCCAGCTTGACGTCCTTGAGCTTGAGGCCGAGCAGTTCGAGCGTATCCCGATCCACGGCAGTGGTCAGGTCGCCACTGATCACCTTCCACGAGTGGCCCCGGTCGGTCGACTTGAAGAGTCGGTTGCCGCCGATGTACACGGTGGCCGGGTCGTGGGGCGAGATGATGAACGGCGTGTCCCAGTTCCACCGATAGGGCTTCTCGCTCGCGGGGGCCTCCGGCCGGATGCTCTTCTGCTCGCCGGTGACCTTGTCCATCCGCGAGAGATATCCCTCCTGCGATGACGTGTAGATGATCCGCGCGTTGGTCGGGTCGATCACATTGACGAAACCGTCACCACCGGGAATGGTCCACCAGTCGGCGTCGGTAATGCCCTCGGCGTGTCGGACCGCCGAGGGACCGCACCACGATTGGTTGTCCTGGAGGCCACCACAGACGTTGTACGGCACCTGCATGTCGTAGCCGAC
>CADEGB010000026.1 GCA_902826755.1 uncultured Gemmatimonadota bacterium | reverse complement strand
CACATCGGCCGCCTCTTGAATCGTCAGGTCCTGATAGAAGACCAGGTGCAGGACCTCCGCCTGTCGTTTCGAGAGTCGACCCAGGGCCGTCCGCAACCGACCGTGGGTATCCTCCGCCACCGCGGCCTGGGAGGGGTCGAGGGTATCGTCGTCTCGATCCCGCAGCCACCCACCCAGCCGAACCGCCTGACTCCACCAGGCTCGGGACTGCTCCCGCGCCGTGAACCGGATGACCCCGAACAGCCAGGTCTTGAAACTGGACCGGCCCTCGAATCGGGCCTTGCCCTCCAGCACCTTCATGTACGCCTGGTGCAGTACGTCCTCCGCGTCCGACCGGTTGCCACCGCAGCAGCGGACGGCCCAGGCAAATCCGTCGGGGTGGCAGCGCGCCAATTCAGCCTCGAGGTCCGGTTGCTCCATGGCGCGGTTCTGCACTCCCGGTCGCTACCGTCGTTTGCGTGACGATGGGTGGGGCCGGTGGCCGTCCCATAGGACACCCCCCGGAGGACCGGAGCCTACGGTCGGGAATCTGGGATGGGGACCCGCGGGAGGACCGCCAGGCCGGCGGTGACCACCGGATCCGACAGGAGGGCAAACCGGGCGGCGCCCAGGGCATCCCCGGTCGACGCGGCCACCAGACGGGCCACTTCCCGACGGAACAGCTCGCCGTGGATGGCCATGGTCCGGCGGGACAGGCTGAGCCCCGCCTGGCGGAGCCGACCCCGGATCAGATCGTGGTCGGCGCGGTCGAGGGTCACCGAATCGGCGGGTACCGAGTCCGCCACCCGCCGGTTGGCCAGGGCAAGGAGCACCTCGCCGAGGGCATCGGTCCGGGCCGCCAGGGACCGGCCGAGGGAGGCGGCCCACGGGGCCGGGGTTACCACCGAATCGGGGACCAAGCCGCCAGTGATCAGTTCGCCGCCGGGGCCCTGCCACCGGCCGGTGGTGAGCCGGACCGCCATGCTGTCGCCTAACGGGATCGTGGTCTGGATCAGTCCCTTGCCGAAGGTCCGCTCGCCGACCAGCCGGGCCCGGCCGTTGTCGCGGAGGGCGGCCGCGATGATCTCGGCCGAGCTGGCGGTCTTCCCGTCGACCAGCAGCGTCAGCGCCAGGGTGGGGTACGCTTCCGGGTGGGCGGCCGCGTAGCCCCACCGGAGACGCCGCTTGGACACCGTGCCGATCCGCCGACCGGGACCGAGGAAGATGTCGGCCACCGCGAGGGCCTCTTCCAGCCGGCCGCCAAGATTGCCGCGGAGATCGATGACCAGGCCGCCGAGTTCCCAGACCCGAAGCTGAGTCAGGGCGTCGCGAACCTCGTCGCTGGCCCGGTCGGACACGGTCCGAAGGCTGAGGTAGCCGACCGAGTCGGAGAGTCGGACCACGCGACCGATGGCGGGCAGCCGGGCGGGACCCGGCTCCAAACGCGTCTCCACCGGCACCGAATCCGCGGGGGATTGGATCCGGACCGAGATCCCGCCCGTGGAATCGACTTGCAATGCGGCGAGCGCCTGGCCCGTGGTCCACCCACGCGAGGGCCGCCCGCCGATGTCGACCACGAAGTCGCCCGGCTCGAGTCCGGCTCGATCCGCCGGGCTGCCCGGAACCACGAGTGCCACCCGGAGGCCGGTCAGTCCGGACTCGAGAGTAAACCCGAAGGTCCGACCCCGGCCCCGGAGCTGCTCCCGATAGGCCCGGAACTCTTCGGGGCCCAGAAAGCTCGAGTACGGGTCGCCCAGGGTGCCGACGACCCCGCGCGCGGCCCGGGCATAGAGGTCCTCGTCGCTGAGCGAGTCGACGAAGTTGGTCCGGATTTCCTGGAGGACGTGCTCGAAGACTTGAGCGGTGGCGATCGAATCGCGGTCAGCCCGGGTCCACCAGCGGGTCCCGGCCACGCCAAGGGCCAGGCCCGCGATGAGACCAACGAAGAAGACCAGGAACCGAAGCCGAAACCACCGCATGGAACGACCCTCGCGCAGAACCGGTGCCACTCTTTCCAGCCCGGGCGGCAGGGACCCGGCTGCCTTGATTCTGTCCCCCGACCGGTCGTTTTCACAAGCGGTCGATGGACTATTGCCCGATCCCGGCGTCATATTTGGCGCCATCCCATGGTCCGAATCGATTCCAAGCTCATTGCCCGGGCCGCTGGTCCGGCGCTTTTCGCCCTGGCGGTGGCATTCGGCCCGGCGGACCTGACCCCGGAGGGCCGGAAGGCGCTCGGGGTAACAGCGTGGATGATCGCCTGGCTGATCACCGAGGCCGTCCCGATCGTCGCCACCTCGTTGTTGCCCCTGGTGCTTTTCCCGTTGACGGGCGTAGCCCCGATCCGCCAGGCGGCGGCTCCTTACTCGAACGATCTCGTCTTCCTGTTCATGGCGGGGTTTTTCCTGGCGGCGGCCTTGGAGCATTGGCAAAGCCACGTCCGGGTGGCGTATCGGCTGGTCCTTGCCGTCGGGCTCACCGGTCGGCGTGCGGTCCTGGGCATCATGCTCGCCACCGGGTTCATCTCGGCCTGGATCTCCAACACCGCCACCGCCGCCATGATGTACCCGATTGCGTTGGCGGTGGGCGCGCTCTTTCCGCAGGATCGAGGTGGCGACAACACCCGGACCTCCCTGATGCTCGGCGTGGCCTATGCGGCGTCGATCGGCGGCGTCATGACGATGATCGGGAGCCCGCCCAATCTGGTGGTGGTCGGCGCGATGAAGGAGATGGTCGGTCAGTCGGTGAGTTTTGCGCAATGGATCGGCCTGGGCGTCCCGATCGGCCTGCTGCTCCTCCCGCTCTGCTGGGTCATCCTGGTCTACGTCTGCTTCCCGACCGGCGCCGACCTCGGCGCCAACGCCCGCCACATCCTGACCAGCCGGCTGGCCGGCCTCGGTCCGATTCGCGGCGGCGAGGCCCGGGTGGTGACGATCTTTGGCGCCACCGGCCTGGCGTGGTTCCTTCGAGAGCGGAAGGACCTGGGCGGGATCACGATCCCGGGTCTGGTCGACGTCGTTCCCGGACTGACGGACACCGGCATCGGAGTCATTGCCGCGGTCCTCCTCTTCCTGGTCAGCGGCACCGCGGCCGACGGATCCCGGCGCCCGCTGCTGACCTGGGACGAAGCCCGACGGATCCCGTGGGACGTGCTGCTCTTCTTCGGCGGCGGCCTCTCGATGGCGGACGCGATCGAGAAGCACGGCCTCACCACCTGGCTTGCCGGTCATCTCGAGGGGCTCGCCGGCCTTCCGCCGGTGGTTCTTTACCTGGGGCTCGCCATCACGACGCTGGTCCTGAGCGAACTGGCGTCGAACCTCGCCGTGGCGGCGATGATGATGCCGATCGCGGTGGCGCTCGCCAAGACCCTCGACCAGCCGCCGCTGGTGCTGATGCTGGTGGCCGGATTCGCGGCCTCCACCGGCTTCATGTTGCCCGTGGCCACCCCGCCCAACACCATCGTCTTCGGGTCCGGTCTGATCAGCGTCCGACAGATGGCCAAGGCGGGGTTCCTGCTCGACATCGTGGCCATCATCGTCGTCGTGGGGGTCATCGCGCTCCTCACCCCGATCATCCTCGCCCCCACTCCGTAGGATTCCCATGACCGCAGCCACCATCCGGGAGTACCACCTCCTCCGCCGCCCGGTGGGCCTGCCGACGGCCGCCGACTTTACCGTCGCGACCCGCAGCCTGCCGGAACCCGCCCAAGGCGAAGTCCGGGTCCGCAACCAGTTCCTGTCCGTCGATCCCTATATGCGCGGGCGAATGATCGAGGCCAAGAGCTACGTGCCACCCTTTGCCCTCAACGCCCCACTCGACGGAGGCGCGGTGGGGCGGGTCGAGGTGTCGAACCACCCGGACTTTTCGGTCGGCGACACCGTGCTCAGCATGATGGGCTGGCGAGAGGGATTCGTGAGCGACGGCAAGGGCCTGATCCGGATCGATCCGACCCTGGCCCCGCCGCAAGCGTATCTCGGCACCCTCGGCATGCCCGGCCTGACCGCGTACGCGGGCCTCTTCGTGATCGGCGGCCTCGGCGAGGCGGAAACGGTGCTGGTATCCGGCGCCGCGGGCGCGGTCGGAATGGTGGTCTGTCAGATCGCCAAGGCCCGGAACTGCCGCGTCATCGCGGTGGTCGGCTCTGACGAGAAGGCCCGCTGGCTCGAACGGGAGGCGGGGGTCGACGTCACCATCAACTATCGGACCGAGCCGAACCTCCGGAAGGCCATCGCGGCGGCCGCCCCGGACGGAATTGACCTCACCTTCGAGAACGTCGGCGGCGAACACCTCGAGGCCGCCATCGCCTGCAGCAAGACGTTCGGGAGAGTGGTCATCTGCGGCCTGATCTCCCAATACAACGCCACCGAGGCGCCCGCGGGCATTCGGAACGTTCGGGATATCCTGACCCGACGGCTGACGGTCCGCGGATTCATCGTATCGGACCACGGCGACCGGCGGGCCGATTTTCTCCGGGACATGGCGGGCTGGATCAAGGCAGGCCGGATGAAGTGGACGGAGACGATCGTCGACGGCTTCGACCGGATGCCGGAGGCGTTCCTCGGTCTCTTCAGCGGGGCCAATCTCGGCAAGATGGTGGTCCGGATCGGCTGAACGAGGTCTCCGTGCCGGCCCGTTCGCCCGTCGTCCGGATCCGGCTCCTCGCCGCCATCTGCCTCGCGTTCTTCGTGGTGGGTGGTCTCGGCCGGATCGCGCTCGGCGATCAACTGACCGGCTGGGACCAGGCCGTCCTCGAGCGGATCGCGCTGACCAGGACTTCAACGGTCACCGCCTGGATGCGAACCCTCAGCTGGCTCGGCGGCGGCTGGCGTCCGATCCTGATCGGGCTCCTGATCACCGCGGTCCTGGCGGCCCGACGGGAACGGACCGCCGCCTGGTGCTACCTCGTCACCAACCTGTCCGGCTGGGGACTCAACCTCCTGCTCAAGTTGCTGTTTCAACGACCCCGACCGAGCGGCATCGTCCGCCTCGACGGGGCGGGCGGCTTTTCGTATCCCTCGGGCCACTCGATGCTGGCGCCGTTGGTGTTCGGTCTTGGCGCCTTCCTGCTGACCCGTTACGCCGGGAAACGGGTGGCCTGGCTGTGGGTCTCCGCGGGGATGATGCTCGCCGTGGCGATCGCCGCCTCGCGGATGTACCTGGCGGTCCACTATCCCAGCGACGTGATCGGCGCCCTGCTCGGCGGGGTCGCCTGGTCGGCGCTCGGCGTGGCGGTGTACAGTCCGCTCGATCGCGAACCGGCCACCCTACCTGAGCCGGGGACGGCGAAGTAGCTTCACGAACGCCGTACTCCATTGAGGGAAATCCATGATTCGCGCCGCCGTTTCGACTCTGGCGCTCCTGGCGGTCACGTCGCTTTCCGTCGAGGCGCAAGGTCCGTTTACACTCGAGCAGATCCGGTCGTATCCGTTCCCGAACGAACTCGCCGCCTCGGCCACGGGCTCCCGGATCGTCTGGGCGCTCAATGAGCGGGGGCTCCGCAATCTGGTCGTGGCCGAGGGGCCGGGGTTCGCGCCTCGGCAACTCACCAACTACGGGGCGGACGACGGCCAGGAACTGACCAGCGTCGGGATCTCGGCCAACGGCCAGTGGGTGGTCTACCTCCGCGGCGGCGATCACGGATCCAACTGGGACGACGGGCTCCCGGTCAACCCGACCTTCAGTCCGATTCCACCAAAGGTCCAAATCTGGGCTGTCCCGTTCGCCGGCGGCGAACCCAAGCTGCTCGCCGATGGCGACGACCCCGTGATCTCGCCCCGAAGTGATCAGGTGGCGTTCGGACGCGGCGGTCAGCTCTACACGGTGCCAATCGACGGGTCGGCCGCGCCCAAGGCGCTCTTTGCGGCCCGCGGGTCCAACGGGTCGGCGGTGTGGTCTCCCGACGGCGCGGCCCTCGCGTTCGTCTCGAGCCGAGGGGACCATTCGTTCGTCGGCGTCTACGGGGGCCCCGACGTGCCGATCAAATGGATGGCGCCTTCGTACACCCGCGATCGCTCGCCGCGGTGGTCGGCTGATGGCCGGCGGATTGCCTTCATCCGGACTCCCGGCGCCGGGGGCGCGCCCGATTCGGTCCTGGCGCGCCGTCATTCGCCTTGGTCCATCTACTCGGCCGAGGTGTCGACTGGCGCCGCCACCAGGCTGTGGACCGCGCCGACGACCCTCCGGGGCTCGGTCCCGTCAACGGACGGCGGCACCAACCTTCACTGGGCCGCGGGGCGAATCGTCTTCCTGTCGTACCAGGACGGGTGGCCTCACCTCTATTCGATTCCCGAGACTGGCGGCGAGGCCCTGCTGCTCACGCCAGGTCGGTTCATGGCCGAGCACATCGCGATGTCACCCGACCGCCGCTGGATGGTCTTTGCCGGCAACGCTGGTTCCGATCCGCTCGACCTCGATCGGCGCCACGTGGTCAAGGTCCCCGTCGACCGCGCGGCGATGGAGGTCATGACCCCGGGCAGCGGCCTGGAATGGAGTCCGGTGGTTACCGGCGACGGCACCCTGGCGTTCATCTCGGCCACCACCCAGCGACCGCCGGTTCCCGCCGTGATGCCGCTTGCCGGCGGGCCGCCTCGGCTCCTTGGTGAGGATCGGATTCCCGCGGACTTCCCCGCCGCCCGGCTCGTGGCACCCAAGCAAGTCGTCTTCACGGCGCCCGACGGGCTGCGGGTCCATGGGCAGTTGTTCGAACCCCCTGCCGGTGGTTCGGCCCGGAAGCCGGCGGTGATCTATGTCCACGGCGGACCGCCCCGTCAGATGCTGCTCGGTTGGCACTATTCCGACTACTACGCCAACGCCTACGCCACCAATCAGTACCTCGCGAGCCAGGGGTTCGTGGTGTTGTCGGTCAACTACCGCCTCGGCATCGGCTACGGCTACGAGTTCCACCAGCCGCCGCGGGCCGGGACGGCCGGGGCGTCGGAATACCAGGACATCAGGGCCGCCGGGCTTTGGCTCGGCCGCCAGCCCGGGGTCGATCCCCGCCGCATCGGGATCTACGGCGGGTCGTACGGCGGGTATCTGGTGGCACTCGCCCTAGGTCGCGACTCCCGAATCTTCGCGGCGGGAGTCGACATCCACGGCGTCCACGACCGGACCATCGAGCGGACCCGCAACCTGGTGAGCCCCGACCGCTACGAGCGGGCCCCCGATGCGGACCGAGCCAATCGGGTGGGATGGTTGTCGTCGCCGACGGCGTGGGTGTCCACCTGGACCTCGCCGGTGCTGATGATCCACGCGGACGACGACCGGAACGTGCGGTTCAGTCAGAGCACCGACCTGGTCCGCCGGCTCGAAGCCAAGGGAGTCGAGATGGAGACCCTCGTCATCGTCGACGACACCCATCACTTCATGCGGCACGCCAACTGGCTGACCGTGGGCGGCGCCACGGCCGATTTCTTCCGGCGCAAGCTGAACCCGTAGGGTGCGAATGAAGCCGGCCCACTCGTCGAAACAGCGGTACCGGCGCTTCGTCGAGGACTACCGGCAGGGGCGGATCGACGCCCCAGAGGAGAGCGGTGAAGAGGAGCCGCTCGCCGAGGGCGAGGCGGCCAAGCCACGCGGCCTGCTCCGGGGTCGGCGTCGGGAGTACATCCGCGACTACCTCCAGTGGCTCCGGCCCCACCGGTACGCCGTCATCGGGCTCGGCATCCTTGCCCTGGCGGTGGCCGGTCTCCAGATGATCGAGCCGCTGTTCATTCGGTTCATGATCGACCGAGTGCTGCTCAACACCGACCTCGACGCCGCCGGCCGGCTTTCTCGCCTCCATCTGACCGGCGCGCTCTTCGTGGGCGTGGTGATCCTCTCCAACGTCGTCGGCGTCATCAAGGACTACCGCCAGCGGCTGCTCAACGCGGCGGTGATGCTGACGCTCCGCCGTTCACTGTTCGACCGGCTCCTCAACCTGCCCCTGCCGAAGCTCTGGGAGATGAAGACGGGTGGGATCCTGTCGCGCCTGACCGGCGACGTGGACACCACCACCGGGCTGCTCCAGATGGCGATCGTGTCGCCGGCCATTTCGGTGGTTCGGCTGGTGATCGCGGCCATCGTCCTGGTCAACCTCAACTGGCGCCTGGCCGTGACGGCGTTGGCCGTGATCCCCGGGATCGCGGTGATGAGCTTGATCTTCTCTCGCCGGATCCGGCCGATCTACCGGTCCCTGCGAAAGGACGCGGAGCAGATCGACGGCCGGGTGGGCGAGACCTTCTCAGGAATCCGGGTGGTCCGCGCCTTCCGGGGCGAGGCGCGGGAACTGCTCGACTACCTGCTCGGGCGCCACACGGTGCTCCGCAAGGAGTTGTTTGCCCACCGGCGGGAGCTGGTGGTCTGGACCTCGTGGAACCTGCTTCTGGGCGCGGTCAACGTCGTCATCATGTGGTACGGAGGGTACCTCAACATCGCCGGCCGCGCCTCGGTCGGCGACATCATGGCATTCCAGTGGTACACGTTCCTGCTCCTCAATCCGGTGTGGCAGCTGGTCAACTCGTTCTCGGAGCTCCAGCGTTCGCTCGCGGCCATGGAGCGGGTGTTCGAGGTTCTCGAGATGGCGCCGGACAAGCCGGACCGGCCCGGGGCCGGGGCCGCGCCGGCGGTGGTCTCGGAGATCCGGTTCGAGAACGTCGAGTTCGAGTATCGGGAGGGCCAGCCCGTGGTGCGCGACTTCAGCCTCTCGGCACGGGGCGGCACCGTGGTGGCGCTGGTGGGCCGAAGCGGGGCCGGCAAGACGACGGTGACCGATCTCGTTGCCCGGTTCCATGATCCGACCCGCGGTCGGATCCTCCTCAACGGCACCGACATTCGAGACTTCACGCTGCGGTCCTACCGCGACCTCCTCGCCATCGTCCAGCAGGATGTCTTCCTGTTCGACGGCTCGGTCCGGGACAACATCGCGTACGGCCGCCACGACGCCACCGACGAGGAGGTGGTCGACGCCGCGCGCCGCGCCAACGCGCTCGAGTTCATCGAGAAGCTGCCCGAAGGATTCGGAACGTACATCGGCGAGCGGGGCGTCAAACTGTCCGGGGGGCAATGCCAGCGACTGGCCATTGCCCGGGCGTTCCTGGCCTCACCCCAGATCCTCATTCTCGACGAGGCCACCAGCAATCTCGACACCGAGAGCGAGCAGCTGATTCAAGCCTCGATGGCCACCTTGCTGGCGGGCCGGACGACGTTCGTCATTGCCCATCGGCTCTCGACCATCCGGCGGGCGGACCTGATTCTGCTGCTGGAGGAAGGTCGGGTCGTCGAGCGGGGAACCCACGAGCAGCTGATGGCTGCCCGCGGGACCTACCGCGAGATGGTGGAACGGCAGATGCAGTCGCCGGATCAACGATTCGGCGACGGCTGATAGAGAGCCCGGATCGCGGGTTCGATCGCGTCGCAACGATCCTGGGCCAGATTGGTTCGTGCCACGACGGCGTCGCCCAGCTCGAGGTAGTGTTCCCCGCCCGCTCCGTAGGCCGGCCACTTGGGCGCCGATCCGCCGTTCGGATCGCCGGTGGCGGCAAAGCGGAGCCAGTATCCTCGGATCGCCTCGCCCAGCGCGCCATCGGTCCGATCCTGCGGCAGCCACGCCGGCACCACCCCGAACACGTAGCTGATCTCGGCGGCGTGCCACGCGCCAAGGGACTGCCCGCCCGGTACCACCCGGGTGAATTGATACAGATACACGTTCTGCCCCGCGCGGGTCATGGCCCGGGTGGCAATCCGAGTAGGACAGGTGAACAGGAAGTCCGTCACCAGCCCGAGCGCGGCACGGTCCACCACCGAATCCGCCGCCGCGGGGTAAAGCGCCTGGATCCGGTCGGCGTTGGCCCCGAACGCCGCCCGGGTCCAGCCGTTGTAGGCCGCCACGGTCCGCTGGAAGTTCGGCAGGTAGGTCCGGAGGGTGGACATCTCGAGGGCGTTGGTCCCGATGAGCACGGGCACCCGCTGGTGCTCGCCCCGTTCGAAGATCCTGGCGGTGACGTCGGGCAGAACCCAGCCGTCGACGCTCGGACCCGGCAGCACACCGGTCCCGACCAGCTTGTTCTGCGCCTCGAGCACCTGAGCCGCGGGCGCGGCCCGGAGAGCGGCCAGTCGATCGACCGCGGTGTCGGCGCCGAGTTGTTTGGCCAGGAACAAGGCGGCCCGGTGGGTGGCGGCCCGGCTCGGCATGGCACCGATCGGGGCGCCACTCTCGGCAATGGCCCGGTGAAAGAGACCCTTCGACAACGGCGAAGCCACTAGATGGAGGAGATCGATCGACCCGGCCGACTCGCCGAACACGGTGACCCGGCCCGGATCGCCGCCGAACGAGCGGATGTTCCGCTGGACCCACCGAAGCGCCTCGAGCTGGTCCAGGAGCCCGTAGTTTCCCGCAGCCTGGTGCGGTGACTCCGCCGCCAGGGCGGAATCGCCGAGAAAGCCGAAGACGCCAAGGCGGTAGTTGATCGAAACCACCACCGCGCCCCCGCGTGCCAACTCGGCTCCGTCGTACCAGCTGGAGGCACCCGATCCGTTCAAATTGGACCCGCCGTGGATCCAGACCATCACCGGAGCGGATGGCCGGGACTTGGCGCTGGTCCAGACGTTGAGGTAGAGGCAGTCCTCGCTGACCTCGAACGGATCGTCGACCACCTTGTCCTGGGTTCCCAGCGCGGCCGCGATGCTCCGGGTCCAGACCGCCAATCGGTTGGTCTGGACGCAGTGGGCCGAGAACCGGAGCGCGGGGCGACTGCCCGATCCCGGGGCGATCGGTTCCGGCGGTCTCCACCGGAGCGGCCCGACCGGCGGCTGCGCGAACGGAATGCCCTTGAACACGGCCACGTCACCGGCCAGGGCTCCGTCGTAGCGGACCCCGTCGGCGGTGGCGCGGGGCGCGGACTGGGCCGCGCCGACCGAGGCCCCGAGCAACAGCCCGAGGGCCGGCAGCGCGGTCCGGACGACGCCTAACGTTGTGGTTCGAGCCATAACAGGTGTTTGGTCTCCCGTTCGACCGCCGGTCGGCTGTAGACCAGCGGGAAGTAGCGGTAGTCGGTCCACAGCGGCAGCAGGTTGTCGTAGAACGGACTGCCCGGCTGCCCGGATTGGCCGGGGACGGTGGTGGCCACCGAGTTGTCCCAGTCGGCGGTGTCGAAGATCCCGCGATAGGAGGCGCCGGCCGTCTGCCGCCACCCCGAACCGCCGGTCATGTTGACGGTGTTCTCGTCGCCGCCGCGCGAGGCGCTCGGGAGATCGAACGCGGGCGCGATCGGATGCCGGAACGCGGCCGTGTGGACCTCGCCCCAGCGCCACGACGCGGGATCGCCGGGAAACTCCTTCGACAGCTGCGCCATCGCGTCGTCGAAGGCGGCCAGCACTATCGAGTCCCGGCTGGCGGCGGGAGTGGTCCCGAAACTCCGATCCGGCCGGGTGACCAACCGGATCAGGTTTGGCGTGTCCCACTCACGCCCCCGCTGGCGGCCGACCCGGTCGCCGAGGCGGGGCTGATAGATCATCGGGCCGAGGGCCCGGAACCAGGCGGTGAAGATGACCGGCTGCGCCGCGTCCTTCCGCATCAGGAAGTCCCACCGCGCCATCAGGTCGATGGCGGGGTGCGAAACGCCCCGCCGCTTGGCCGCGCCGACCAGCACCGGGACCAGGAGGCTGGCCGGCGTATTGTGTTCGTCGTGCTGGAGCCGCTCGAAGTCGGTCCGGGTCCAATCAGTCCGCCGCCCGAGTTGATCCTTGATCCGGTCGGCTCGATAGGCGGTGGCCCACTCGTAGTTGAGCTGGTGGGGGTAGCCCTTCGGCATGATGTTGTGATTGGCGGTGGCGATGATGCCGTCGACCGGATTGAGGGTCTGAGGCAACTGACTGAAGGGCTGAAAGCCCTTCCACTCGTAGCGGCCGTCGCCCGGCACGGGGAGGAGGCCGCTCCACGATCGGATCGGATTGAGTCCGGCCGCGATCCATCCGATGTTACCGTCGACGTCAGCATAAATCAGGTTCTCGGTCGGGAGCTTCCATCGGTACGCGGCCGCCTTGAAGGACCGCCAATCGGTAGCCCGGTTGATCGAGATCTGCGCCAGATACCCCGCGGTGCCCGGCTCGCTCCCGACGAACCGGATGACGAAGCCACGAGCGCCGGTCGAGTCCTTGGCCACGATCGGACCGTGCTCCGTGAACTCGAGATCGACGATCCGCGGCGCCTCGCCGCGGACGGGAATCGTGTCGACGACCACGCGGACGGGCTTCCAACTCCCCCGGTTCCAGTAACAAAGCTTGGCCCCGGGACAGTTGCCGAGTTTCTCCACGTAGACATCCTGCTGATCCATCCCGACGATCGTGAACCCGAACGCGATCCGTTCGTTGTGGCCGCCGGCCACGCCGGGCACCCCGGGCTCGCCAGCGCCGATGACGTTCCATCCGGGGCCGACGAGATGGGTCAGGTACCGAAGCGCCGGCAAGGTCACCGAGCGATGGGGATCGTTGGCCAGCAACGGCTTGCCGGTGGCGGTGCGCTTGCCGCTCACGACCCAGTTGTTGGAGCCGTCGAGCCGCTGATAGGTGACGCTGCCGTATGACTGCGCGGCGGCGCCGAGCGAACTGATACCGATCCCCTTCAGGTCGAGCCCGGGCGCCGGATCGAGCGGCCGAACCGGATCGAGCGGAAAGAGCGCCTCGATCTTGGCTCTTCCGTACGTGGCGACCAGGTGGGCCCGATCGACTTCGTTGAGGGCGTTTCCCGTCATCGACAGCGCCGCCATCCGCTGGAGCGGAACGCGGTCGTGCCAGGCCTCGGGCTTGAAGCCGAGGAGCGAGAACTCGATCGGCGGGTTGTCGCGAACCTGCCGGATGTACTCGTTGACGCCCTGGACGAAGGCCTGAACGATGAGCCTGGTGTCGGGTGCGTAACTGGCCCACTCCTGCTCCATGTCGCCGCGGTACTTGAGGAGCCGGGCAAACTTGTCCCGCTCCACCGAGCCGGAACCGAGCACCTCGGCCAGGAGTCCATCGCCCTGCCGGCGCCACATCTCCATCTGCCAGAGCCGGTCCTGGGCGGCCACGTAGCCTTGCGCAAAGAACAGGTCATGGACCGTCTTGGCGTAGATGTGGGGAATGCCCCAGCGATCGCGCCGCACCTCCACCGTCGAATCGAGGCCCGTGGTTCGGATCCGGCCCTCGATCACCGCCAGGCGGCCTTTGGCCGCGTCGAGCGTCGGCTGGGCCTGCGCCGACACGGCCGCTCCGGCCAGGAGCGAGAGAGCCGCGATGGAGGCGGGGAGTCTCATCGAGCACCTTCTTCCTTCCGCATTTTGGCCTGTTCGCGAACCAGATAGGCCTGGATGGCCCGGGCGTCCTCGGGCTTGAGCACGTCGGCAAAGCTTGCCATGCCGGAGCTCGCGAGCTTGCCGCTGAGCACGATCGAATCGAAAATCGCGTGCGTGCCGGACGGGAGGCGGTAGAGGTCCGGATAACTCGACAGGCGAGTCTCTCCCCGGGCGCCGTGGCAGGTCACGCAGTGGGCCAGGAACAACTCCCCGCCCCGGGCGGCGACCGCGTCGGAAACACCTTCGAGCACCGGGGGTTCGGGTGTCGTGCCCGGCGTCCTGGCCGGCGGGAGCGGGGTTGGCGTTCCCCCGAGCTTGAACGCCAGGATCCGGCCGTAGTTCTCGTGCTTGAAGCCGGCCGCCGCCCTCGGGTAGAGTCGGGCCCGCGCCCCGCCGAACCCGGCGACGACGGCGACGTACTGCTCGCCATCGAGTTCATAGCTGATCGGCGCGGCCATGATGCCAGTGCCGGTCTCGATCTCGTGGAGCTTGGTACCATCGTCGGCCCGGTAGATGGTCAGCCGCCCATTGGCCGCCCCCTGAATCACCAGGTTGCCAGCCGTGGTGACCACTCCGCCGCCCGAGTACTCCTCGGTTCCGAGCTCCACCCGCCACCGTTCCCGCTGCGCCACCGGATCCCACGCGATGAGCGCCTCCCGGGTATCGAGCGACGGAATGCCGGGCGTGGCTTGGATCACCGGGTCGAAGATCTTCGGATCCATCCCCACCAACTCGTATACGAAGCCGAACGCCCCGGCCGCGCCGACGTTCCCGACCCCCGGCATCCATTGGTAGGTGGGGACGTTGGCCATCACCATGCCCTGTTCCCGGGCCGGGATATAGACGAGGCCGGTTTTGGGATTGAACGCCATCGGCTGCCAGTTGTGGGCGCCGACCTGGGTCGGGAAAATCACCGCCGGCCGGTCCTGATAGACGGCGGCCGGGTTGATCTGGGGACGACCGGCCGAGTCGAAGCCGGTCATCCAGTTGACGAAGACGAACGGCTTCCCGGAAATGAACGAGCCGGTTTCGCGGTCGAGGACGTAGAAGATCCCGTTCTTCGGGGCCTGCATGATCACTTTGCGCGGCTTCCCGTCGATCGTCAGATCGGCCAGGATCATGTTTGCCGAGGCAGTGTAGTCCCACAGTTCCCAGGGGACCTGCTGGTAGTGCCACTTGAGCTGGCCGTCATCCGGATTGATGGCCAGGATCGACACCAGGAACAGGTTGTCGCCCCGAGAAGGGTCGCGGTACCAGCCCGCGTACGGGGTGCTGTTGCCGGTGCCGACATAGAGCAGGTTGAGCTCGGGGTCGTAGTTCATCTCGCCCCACACCGTCCCGCCTAGCCCCGAGTTCCAGTCCGTCTTCGGACCCCAGGTCTTGGCGGCCAGTTCCATCGCCGCGTTCTCGGGCGGTCCCTTGGCGGGATCACCCGGTACGGTGTAGAACCGCCACCGCTCCTGACCCGTGTCCAGATCGTAGGCCGAGACGTAGCCGCGGACCCCGAACTCGGCCCCGCTATTGCCCACCACCACCACGTTCTTGGCCACCTGCGGCGGGCCGGTGATGGTGTAGGAGCGGTTGACCCGATCGGTGCCGCGGAACGTGTCGGCACGCCAGATCTCGGCGCCGGTCGCCGCGTCGAGCGCCACCAGCCAGCCGTCGATCGTGGCGACGTACACCTTGCCCTTCCACACCTGAAGGCCTCGACTCACCACGTCGCAGCAGGCCTTCCGGTTGTAGCTCCCGTCGACCTCCGGATCGAACCGCCATTTCTCTCGACCCGTCCGGGCGTCGACCGCGTAGACCACACCCCACGGGCCGGAGGCGTAGAGCACCCCGTCGACCACGATCGGCGTCGCCTCCTGGCCGTGCTCGACCCGGCCCCGTCGGGTCCGGGCCGGGTACTCCCAGGCAAAGCCGAGTCCGCCGGCGTTGTCGGTGGTGATGCGTTCGAGCGGGGAGAAGCGATCGCCCTTGAAGGTGCGACCGAGCGCCAGCCACTGGCCGGGCTCCTGGTCGGCGGCCCGGAGCCGGGCGAGGTCGATGTTGCCCGGCGAGGGCGCCGGGGCCGCGCAACCCGCCAGAGCGAGGAGCGCGAAAAGGCCGCGTCGAAGACTCGTCACGTGATTTCTCGACAGGTTCAGGGTTTGGTAGCCGCGGACTCCGCAAAGAGAACCCGCTGCTCCCGGATCAGATACGCCTGGATGGCCCGGCTGTCGGCCGGCGTCAGCACGTCGGCAAAGCTCGCCATCCCGCTCGGCGCCAGTTTGCCACCGAGCACGATCGAGTCGAAGATGGCGTGAGTGGCGGCCGGCAACCGGTGGAGATCGGGATACGCCGACAGCTGTGCTTCGCCGCGGCCCCCGTGACACCGAGCGCACCGCTGCGCGAACAGGCCGGCACCGCGGGCAGCCTCGGTTTCCCGGTACCACTCGGCCGGCGGGGGTTCCGGAACCGGCTGGGGCGTCCGCTTCGGCGGCAGGGGCGCGACCCCACCACCCAGGGCAAAGGCCAGGATCCGGCCGTAGTTGGCATAGCGGGTGGCCGCCGTGCCCGGAGCGAGCGCCGGATTGAGGGCTCCCCCAAAACCCGCGACCGCGGCCACGTACTGGACCCCGTCGACCTCATAACTGACCGGCGCGCCGATGATGGCCGTGCCCACGTCGATCTCGTGCAGCTTCTCACCGGTGTCGGCGCGATAGACGACCAACTGGCCGGCCGCGGTACCCTGGATCACCAGGTTGCCCGCGGTGGTCAGGACGCCGCCCCCCATCATCTCCGTCGCCCCGAGCGGCACCCGCCACCGCTCCCGTTGCGCGATCGGGTCCCAGGCCAGAAGGAACTCCCGGGTGGCCATCGACGGCTCGGCCCGGGCGGCATCCGCGAACTGACGGGCCAGTTCGGGCGGCACCTGCATCGGGAGTTCCTGGCTCGGCTTGAAGTCCTTGGGCAGGTCGCCGAAGATGGCGCCGGAGCCCATGTTCACGTCGCCCGGGAGCCAGCGATACTCCCGTTCCGTGAACATGATCATGCCCTGTTCCCGCGCCGGGATATAGACCAGCCCGGTCTGCCGATTGAACGCCATCGGCTGCCAATTGTGGCCGCCGGCCTGGGTGGGAAATACGGCGGCGGGGCGATCTCGATAGTTGGCCTTGCCGGTCAGGATCGGTCGGCCGGTCGAATCGACGCCGCTCGCCCAGTTGACGTAGACGTACGGCTTGGCGCTGATCAGCTCGCCCGTGGCGCGGTCGAGCACGTAGAAGAATCCGTTCTTCGGCGCCTGCATCAGGACCTGGCGGGGCCGACCGTCGATGGTCAGGTCCGCGAGGATCATGTTCATCGTGGCGGTGTAGTCCCAGATCTCCCATGGCACCTGTTGGTAGTGCCAGCGGAGTTGACCGTCGTCGGGATTGATCGCGAGGATCGAGACGAGATAGAGATTGTCGCCCCCGGAGGGATCGCGATGCCACCCCGCGTAGGGCGTGCTGTTTCCGGTCCCGACGTAGAGGAGGTTCAGTTCGGGGTCGTAGTTCATCTCGCCCCAGACCGTCCCGCCGAGCCCCGAGGCCCAGTCGGTCTTGGGGCCCCAGGTTTCGAGCGCGCGCTTCATGGCGTCGTTCTCGGGTGGCGCCTTGGCCGGGTCGCCCGGCACGGTGTAGAACCGCCACTTTCGTGCGCCGGTGGCCCGATCGTACCCGGTGATGTACCCTCGCACGCCGAACTCCGCTCCGCTGTTGCCGACCACCACCACGTCCTTCGCGACGATCGGCGGACCGGTGATGGTATAGAAGCGGGTGTCTCGGTCCTCGAAGGTGTCGACCTTCCAGACTTCGGTGCCGGTGGCGGCGTCGAGCGCCACCAGCCAGCCGTCGAGGGTCGCGACGTAGACCCGGCCGCCCCAGACCGAGAGCCCTCGACTGACCACGTCACAACAGGCCCGGCGGCCGTAGCTCCCGTCGACCTCGGGGTCGTAGCGCCAGATCTGCCGCCCGGTCTTGGCGTCCACGGCGATCGCGGTGCCCCAAGGCCCCGACACGTACAGCACCCCGTCGACGACGATCGGCGTGGCTTCCTGACCATGTTCGACCCGCCCTCGCCGCGACCGGGCGTCCGATTCCCACGCGAAGCCAAGCCGATTCGCATTGGTGTCCGAGAGCGCGACGAGAGGCGAAAACCGATCAGCCCGATAGGTCCGGCCAAGACCAAGCCACTGCCCCGGCTCGGCGTCCCCGCTCCGCCACCGATCGAGGGTGACGTTGCCCGGGACCGACGGCGAGCCGCAGCCGGCAAGAAGGGCCACGACCAGCACGGCATGACGGCGAGACATCGGAGAGGGCCTCCGGCCTTGACGGGACAAAACGGGCTGCGACGGGAATGTCGTACGCTACCCCGATGGACGGAGGGTGGAAAGGGGGCGCCGCCCGGCCAGCACCAGCGGCACCGCCGCGACCACGGCGCAGACCAGGCCCATCACGGCATAGCCGAGGTGCGAAAACACCACGCCGGACAGCAGACTCCCTCCGGCGGCGGTGGCCGTCAGGAGCGAATCATTGATGGACTGGACCCGGCTTCGCTCGCTCACCGAGAGTCGGTCGGCCAGCAGTGCGGAGGCTCCCACGTAGCAGAAGTTCCAGCCGATGCCAAGAAGCAGGAGGGAGGCGCCGAGCGGCAGCACCGCCACCGACGGCGCCGCGCCGAGGGTCGAGACCACCAGCATCGCCGCTCCGCTCATGATCAGCGGTCGGCGGCCCCAGCTGTCGGCCAGCCGACCAGCCACCATCGACAACGCGTACATCCCGAACACGTGCGAGGACATGACGGCGGCCACGCTGCCCAGCACGTGCCCGTTGTGGCTCATGTGGAGCGACGTGATGACCATCTGCATCGTCATCACCGCCTGCGCCAGCGTCATCGTGACGATCGCGACCACCACCCCCGGATCCCGGGCGATGACCGCCAGCGGACGACCAACACCCGTGGGGTCGACGCCGCCGGCGGGCTCGATGGCCAGCGCCCGGGCCAGGTCTCGCGGGTCCGGCCGCAACAGCGAGAAGACGACGATCGATCCCAGCAGGAAGAACAGCGAGCTGGCCATGAACGGCCCGGACAACCCCGGCCGTCCGAACCCCTCCGCCACCGCCGACATCGGCGCCACCAGCGCCGGCCCCAACACGGCCCCGACGGTCCCACCCATCACCACCGTCGAGATGGCCCGCCCCCGCTCCGCGGGCTGATGGACCTCGCCCGCCATGAACCGGGCCAGCTGGAGCGAGGAGTTGGCTCCGCCCATCAGCAACAGACCGCCCACGAACCCCGAAAAAGACCCGGCCACCACTGCCGCCGCCGCGATGATCGCGCCGACCACCCCGAGTGACAGCCCAAGCGTCAACGTCCGGCGCCGGCCGAGCGGGTCCATCAGCCGGCCCCAAAGCATCGCGAAGAGCGCCGCCCCGCCCCAGTAGAACGCGGTCGGGACCCCCGCCCAACTCGGCCGGCCCGACAACTTGGCGCCGACGATCGGCGTCACCGTCGAAGCAACCAGGAACCCCGCCGACCCGAACGACTGAGCCGAGAACAGGGTCCACTTGATGCGCTTCCGGACCGGCACCGCAGCGGCTCCTATTTCTTCCGGGCCCGCTCGACCATCGCGGCCACGTCGGCCAGCAGCTTCTTCGCGTCGTAGACGATCCCGTCCTTGATGGTGTACTTGACCCCGCCGACTCGGACCGGCCGATTGGTGGCGTCGTCGACCCGAATGTGCCCGGTTCCGTAGAGGACCTTGAAGTTCTGCAGCGGATTTTCGGGAACGATGATCAGGTCAGCCAGCATCCCCGCCCGGACCAACCCGAACTCGGGCTTCTTCCCCTTTGGTTTCATCAGCGCTTCCGCCCCGCAGAGGGTGGCCGCCCGGACCACCTCCAGCGGATGGAAACCGGCCTCCTGGAACAGCTCCAGCTCGCGGATGTAGTCGAACCCGTAAAGCTTGTAGATGAACCCGGAATCGGAGCCGGTGCAGACCTTCCCGCCCAGGTTCTTGTACTCGTTGAGGAACCGCATCCAGAGCCGATAGTTCTCCTTCCACTCGATCTCGTCCCGCGTGGTCCAGTCGAACCAATAGGATCCGTGGGCTTTCCGATTCGGCTGATAGAAGTTCCACAGGGAGGGGAGGGTGTACGCCTCGTGCCACTCGGCGGTCCGGGCCCGCATCGCGTCCCGGGACGCCTCGTAGATCGTCAGCGTCGGCGAAAACACGAGGTCCTGTTCCAGGAACCCCCGCATGACCTCGGTCCACTTGGGCGAACCAGGCGCCGCGGCCTGGCGCCACAGCCGACCGGCCTGCCCGAACCGGTGTGACTCGTCCTGGTAGTTGTAGTCGACCGGATAGTCCTGGACGGTCCGATCGGCAAAGAGGCTCTCCGGCAGTCCGTACCAGTGTTCGAGGGTGGTCAGCCCGGCTTTGGCCGCCTGGAGCGCGTTGAACCGCGCAACCATCAGCTGACTGAGGTGGGCCGCCACGCCCAGACCCTGTCGCTTGGCTTCCGACAGCAGCGTGGTCATCAGCTCCGGATCGAGCGCCAGCACCTTGAACCCGTCGGCCCCCTTCTCGGCCGTCCACGCCACGAACTTCCGAAAGTCCTCGGGCGTCTGGAGCGCGCCCGGATAGCCGCCGCCGAGGGTGACACCCATCGCCCCCGCGTTCGGCAACGCCCCGATGTACGCGAAGATCCGTGGCGCCACCGTCCGGTTGGCGGCGCTCCTGGCCCGCGCCTCCAGGCACCAATCGACCCCATTGAGGCACCCGGGATCACGAATGGTGGTGACGCCATGGGCCAGCCACAGCTTGTAGACGTACTCCGCCGGCGCGCCTTGGTCGGTCCCGCCCTGGTGGGCGTGGGTGTCGACGAATCCGGGAAGGACGTACATCCCGGTCGCGTCGATTTCCCGCCCCCCACCCTTCGGACGCCGCTCCGAATCCACCGCCACCTTGGGGTATCCAACCGTCGCCACCTGCACGATCCGGTTCCCCTCGATCACGATGTCGGCCGGGCCAAAGGGGGGCGCTCCGGTCCCATCGATGATCGTCACCCCACGGATCACCAGCCGCTGAAACGGCCCCTCGCCCTCACCCGATCGCCGATCGGGCGCCTGCGGCATCGTCGGTTCCTGCGCCGATCCCACCCGCTGACCGGCGATCAGCAGGACGGCGACCAGAGGCATGGTCAGTCGCATCGCGAATTGCTCCGAATGGTGGACTCCGTCGCCCGCGCCCGTGGCGGCCGCAGGATGGGATTGGCCACCAATCGTAAACGGTCCCGGCCCGATTGCGAGGCGGACCCGGCGGTGTACCTTCTCCGCCCATGTCCTGGCTCTCTTCGATCGGCGTCGCCATCATCACCGGACTCATCGGGATGGTGGTGAGCGGCTTCCTCGCCACGCTGGCGGTCGATTGGTACCGGATTTCGTCGTTCGAGGGCGGTTCCGGCTACTTCGTGGTCGGATTGGCCCTCGTCGGCCTCATTGCCGGGGCCGTCATCGGCATCATTGCCTCCCGCCTGGTGGGGGCCGGGGCCGACCCCCGGTTCCTCAAGGCCCTCGGCGCTGGCGTCGGCACCGTCGGACTCCTTGGCCTGGCCATCGGCGGCGGGGCCCGGCTCCTGGCGGACATCCCGCCCACCATCGACGGGCAGCCGCTGCTCCTCGCGGTGGAGCTGCAATGGCCAGCCTCCGACTCGACCGACCCCGCGTCCTACCCCGGCTTCGGATTCACCCGACTTGGCACGGCGTCGGGACGGGTCGTTCGGGCCAGCGAAACAGGACCGCTCTTCGTCGATCTGGCGCGCCGGGAGGCCGGCCGCTGGATCGTGCCCGGCGTCACCTCGATCTTCACGAGCCGAGGGACCCGGATCCTCGACGTCGGCATCGGCGATTCCCTGCTCGGCGGCTTCATCATCAACCTGCCCGGCAGTCCTGGCCCCAAGCAGCGGGAGTGGAGCGAGTGGTACCCCCACGCCAAGCCGGGTGCCCCCCCGTTGCCCGACGGATTCCGCTATCGGTTCCGGGTCATCCTGGTGTCGGAGCCGACCCGGGTGGATCGGATCGGACCGTTCACGATCGAGACGATCGCGGCCTATTTTTATCAGGTGTCCGGCTCGCGGCGGCTTGCCGCGATGTCGTCGTTCCGGATCCGGCATCGGGATACCCCGATCCCGCAGCTTGACCAGGTGGGCGCCGTATCCGTCGTGACGGCCGCCGCCCCAGCCCTGCTGGTCCGGACCGCGTCGGACTCGGAGTCGGACCGCTGTCTCCTGGTGACGGAGGTGGGCGACCGGGTGGATATCCGCGACCTGACCACCTGTGCGGCGTCCATCACCGCCCATCCATTGTCGGCGGACTCTGCGCGGATCGCCGCGGCCCGGTCCCTCGACCTGGTTCCGGGGTGGATCGACCGCGACACGTTCCGAACACCCGGCCTGTACGAACTGAGTCAGGGCGTCTTCGACACTCGGACCCTGACCTTCCAGGAGGTGACGGCGCCGGAGGATCCTCATCGGATCAACGGCCTTCCGCCGGCCTCATTGTCACCCGACGAACGCAGCTACGCCTGGTTCAGCCACCAAGGCGACGAGGACCATCCCGTGCTCGGCGTGACCGACTGGCGGAGCGACACCACCTCCGTGGTGCCGATCGACCGCGCCCGGATGCGCTTCAACGACTACCACGAGATCGGACCCGCCTGGGTCGACCATCATTTCGCCTGGGTCCGCGGACCCGACGGCATCGACCGGCTGACGGCGCGGGACCGATTCACGCCGCTCCCCTACCGCGGCGAACTCACCATCGGCAAGCCGGGCGACTACGCGTCCTACACCCTCCGCCCCGGCGGCAAGGCCCTCCGGCAGGCGATGATCGACGTGCTGGTGGCCGACCTCGGCGCGGAGCGAATGCCCGACGAGCTGGATGGGTTCAATCTGGTCGTCAAGCTCGAGGGCAAACTGATCAAGGCCTCGCTGGTGACGAGCGGCGACGATTTTCTGTCGATCGGGATGGACTACGGCAGCACCGATCCGGACCTGCTCCGCAAGGTGGCCACGGCGCTCGACGCGGCAATCGCCACCGGTAAGTACGATGCCCTTTTTCAGGCGGATCGATGAACCCGCCCCGTGAGGATCCATGCGTTTCGTGATCGGCACGCTGATCTGGCTCGCGGCCGCGGCCGGCCTTGCGGCGGAAGGCCCCGCCGATTCGATCCGGATCGACTTCGGGGTCCGGATCCCGATGCGCGACGGCGTGGCGCTCGTCGGCGACGTGTACCGACCCGCGGCGCCCGGCCGCTACCCCGTCATCCTCACGCGGACGCCCTACAACCGCAACGGAGAGAACATTCTCGCGGCGGCCCGCGCCTTCGTGGCCCGGGGCTATGTCTACGTGGCCCAGGACGTCCGCGGCCGGGGCGACTCGCAGGGCGACTGGCTTCCCTATCGGAACGAAGGCCCCGACGGGTATGACAGTATCGAGTGGTGCGCGGCCCAGGCGTGGTCGACCGGTCGGGTCGGCACCATTGGACAATCCTACACCGCCTACAACCAGTGGCTCGCCGCGACCCATCGCCCGCCTCACCTGGCCGCGATGATCGTCCTCGCCTCGATGACCGACCCGATGGGCGATGTCTGGATCTCCGGCCCCGGCGGACTCCCGACGCCGACGATGATCAGCTGGTACCACCTCACCGCCGATCACCTGAACCAGAACATGAACGCGGTCGACTGGGGCCGCCTCAACGGGCACCTCCCGCTCATCACGATGGACTCGGCCGCCGGCCGCCCCAACGAGCGTTGGCGGGAGATCATCCGCCACTCGACCCTCGACGCCTGGTGGGATCCCGCTCGCTACCAGAATCAGTACGACCGGGTCCAGGTGCCCGTCCTCCACGTCTCCGGCTGGTACGACGACGCCCTCCGCGCCACACCGATGAATTTCGAGGGCATGCGGCGGCAGGGTGCGCCGGACGTTCGGAATCGCCAGCGACTGGTGATCGGCCCGTGGCCCCACCAGATCAACTCGACCGCCCGACTCGGCGAGGTCGAGTTCGGGCCGGACGCCCTCATCGATCTGGTCGGCCTCCAGGCGCGTTGGTTCGATCGATGGCTCAAGGAGATTCCCAACGGCATCGAGACGGAGCCGCCGGTCCGTCTGTTCGCGATGAGCGCCAACCGCTGGTTCGACGCCGCCGACTGGCCGGTACCGGGAACCCGGTTTACCCGCTACCACCTTCGCAGTGGCGGCCGCGCCAATACCCTCGCCGGCGACGGACGACTGAGCCTGGAACCGCCGCCAGCCGCCGAGCCGCCCGACCGCTACCGCTACGACCCGGCGGACCCTACTCCCTTCCTCACCGAGCCGTCGTTCGCGCAGCTCGGTGGACCAGAGGATTACCGGCCGGTGGAACAACGCCCCGACGTGCTCGTGTACACCTCCCCACCCGTGGAACACGAGACCCTGGTCTGCGGC
>CADEGB010000025.1 GCA_902826755.1 uncultured Gemmatimonadota bacterium | reverse complement strand
CTCGAGCGGGAGGTCAGCGCCGATCCGGCCGTTCTGGAACCGCTGATCCGGCGGGCCGTGGCGCTGCTGCCGGCCGGGTCTCCGGTGGAAATCCACGGCAGCCCGGCCGATGTCGAAGTGCTTTCCGCCGCCCTGACCATGTCCGAGCCGGATGGCCGTGCCATTCCGGTCCACTGGGTCAGCGACCCGATCCTCGACCGGGGCAGCTTCCGCCTGGTCAGCCCCGAACGACTCGTCGACGGCCGCGCGGACGTCGCCCTCAGGAGCCTCTATGAGCGACTGGCTGGCGACTGACGTCGGCGTGGCGATCGCCCAAACACCCCGGTTTGCCGTCCACGGACGGGTGACCCGGGTGATCGGGCAGATCGTTGAGGCCACGTCGCTCGAGGTCGCCGTCGGCGAAGTCTGTCGGATTCTGGTCAGCGGCGACACCGGCGTCCTGGCCCAGGTCGTCGGGTTCCATGATCGCGGCATCATGCTGATGCCCCTGGGCGACCTCGACGGGATTCACCCCGGCGACGTGGTCGTTCCACTCGGCCGATCCCTCTACGCCGAAGTGGGCGAGGGCCTGATCGGCCGGGTCCTCAACGGCCTCGGGCGGCCGATCGACTCCGACCGGCCGATCGGCCTGACCCGCCGCTACCCGCTTTCGGCCGAACCGCCCGGCCCGCTCGAGCGCAACCGGATCCAGTCCGCGTTGTCCACGGGGGTGCGGGCCATCGACGGCTTTCTGACGGTCGGCCGCGGCCAACGGATCGGGATCATGGCCGGGAGCGGGGTCGGGAAGAGCGTCTTGCTCGGGATGATCGCGCGGCACACCAGCGCCGACGTCAACGTCATTGCGCTGCTCGGCGAGCGGGGTCGTGAGGTCCGCGAGTTCATTGAACGGGATCTCGGACCGGAAGGGCTCAAGCGGAGCGTGATCGTCGTCGCGACCAGCGACCAGGCGGCCGTCGTCCGCGCCACCGGCGCTCTCGTGGCCACCGCCATTGCCGAGTATTTCCGCGACGCCGGCAAGGACGTCCTCCTGATGATGGACTCGGTGACCCGGGTGGCGATGGCCTGGCGCGAGGTCGGACTCTCGATCGGCGAGCCGCCGACCACGAAGGGCTATCCGCCGTCGGTGTTTGCCTCCTTGCCCCGCCTGCTGGAACGCGCCGGGACGGGACGCAAGGGCTCGATTACCGGCCTCTACACCGTCCTGGTTGAGGGCGACGACTTCAACGACCCAGTGGCCGATTCGGCCCGCTCGATTCTCGACGGCCACATCGTCCTGTCGCGCCGGCTCGCCAATCAGAAGCACTTCCCGGCCATCGACGCGCTCGACAGCGTGAGTCGGGTTCGCGACCAGGTCACCGCCCGGGAAGATCTCGACGCCGCGAACATGCTCCTCGCGCTCGAGGCCACCTATCGGAATCAGGAGGACCTGATCACCGTCGGTGCCTACAAGCCGGGAACCGACCGTCAGCTCGACACGGCCGTCGGGATTCGTCCCGAACTGCTCGCCATCCTCCGGCAGGCACCTGAAGACCGGGGCGACCTCGACGCCACCCGCGCCCGGGTCCGCGAGCTGGCCGCCCGCGCCCGCCAGGCGCTCGGAGGCGCCGCATGAAAGCGTTCTCCTTCCGACTCGAGCGACTGCTCCGGCTCCGTGAGGAGGCCGAGCAACAGCAGGCCCGGGTGATGAGCGAAGCGGCTCGAAACGAGGCCGAGCTCGACCGGCTCTGCGACGATCAGCAGCACTACCTGGCCCAGATCGGCGATCGGGTAACGCCGCCGGCCGGCCAGGTCACCAACGCCGGGATCCTTCGGGCGCTCCATTTGACCAGTGCCGCCGCCGCGAGCCAGCTCGAAGACGCCGAGCGGGCCCGGGCCGAGGCGCGCACGCAGGCGGACGCCGAGCGGGATCGACTCGCGGATGCCCGTCGAGACCGGAAGACGCTGGAGCGGCTCAAGGAGCACCAGAAGGCAGCCTGGCAGGGCGAGCAGAATCGCGACGAGCAGAAGACGATGGACGAGATCGCGGGGCGGCCCCGAGGAACGCCCGGTCGATGAAACAGACCCTCGTTCTGGCGCTCTTCGCCTTTGGGGTGGCCACGGCCACGACCACCTGGTTCATCACCAAGGTGTCGCCCCCACGCCCGCCGATCACCCGGGACTCAGCGGCCGACAGCACCCGTGCCGCGACCGCCCCCGGAGCGCAGGCCGCCGCGCCGGCGCCCGACGATTCCGCCGCGGCGGACTCCGTGACCAAGCCGCCGGCGGGACCGTCTCCCGCCCCGGCGGCGACCGTCGCGGCACCCGCCGATCCCGCTGAAGCGGCTCGCGCCAAGGCCGTTGCGAAGATCATGGCCAGCATGAAGGCCAAAGACGCCGTCGAGATCCTTGCCAAACTGACGGATGACGAAGTGGAACGGATCGTCCGCCAACTGAACGCCAAGCAGGTGGCCGCACTGATGACCGTGCTGCCTGAAGAACGAGCCGCGATGCTGAGCCGGCGGCTGCTGGAACCCAGAACGGGTCACCAAGGAGGTACCTGAGTGAGTGCACCCATTGCGATGCTGGTCCCCGCGATCGCGGACCCCGTCGCGCCCCCCGCCGGGCCCGCGCCTGGCCAACCGACGTTCGAGATGGCGCTGGGAGCCGCGGTGTTGGCGTCGGCGCCGCCGCCTGTTGCGGTGCCGCTCGAGCCGGCCCCGCCTCTGCTCACCCTCTTGCTCGAGGGGGAATGGACGCTCGAACCGGCCGTCGATGGTGACGACGCCGCAACGACGACCGAGGCTCCAGCCAACGGCGAGGATGCCGAGGCGCCACTGATCCCGTTGGAAAAGGGGCTGGCGGACTGGTTCGCGAAATGCGGCCGCCAGGACCATCGACTGTCGCTGGAAGGCACCGACGGGGACCATGCGGTCGACGACGAATCGCTCGCGCTCGACTCCGACGGTGCGGATCCGATCTTGCCGGCCGAGGTCGAACCGGCCGCGGCCCGGTTCGAGCCGAGCGTTCGGTCGATCGAACCGTATCTCGAGGTTGCCAGTTCGGTCGCCGGCCTCACCGTGCGGCATGAGCCGATCCCGACAGATCCCGTGGGGGATGAGACCGCGACTACGGACCTCCCGGCGCCGTTGGTGTCGTCAACGGCCGCTCCAGGGCCGTTTGCCGCGGGGTCCCGTTCGCCGGGACGGCCAAGCGCGGACCAGGGCTTCGACCCCGCCACGCTGCTCGCCCTCCGGACCATGCACGAGCCGATCGTGGAGATTGGCGGCTTCGCGTTCCCGGTGGAGCCGGACACGGTCCTGACCCCGGCGCCGGCGCCGCCGGCCGGGGCGGTCGATGGCGCGGAGTCGCTGCTGGATCCGATGGCGCCGCCGGCCGCCGGCGCGTCATCGTTTGCCGCCGCGGTGATCCGCGATGCGGCCGATCGCCTCAACGGCGGAGCGGCGAACGAGGAGAGCCCGGTGCGCCCCGGCCGTTTTGCGCCGGTGGAGTCGATCGAAGCAGCCCGGGTCGTTGCCGTCTCGACCCGTGGGGAAGACGGCCGTGCCGGAGCTGACAGCCAGCGCCCAGGCCCAGGGCTCGAACTGCCGAAGCGGCGGACCGCGGATGGCGCCGACGTTCAGGCGCCCGCCACGGCACCGATCCGCATCGAGCCGTCGGTCGACGACGGATCCCCACCGGCCGACGTCCGACCCGCGGCCGTCACCACGGCGGAATCGGAGCAGCGCATCGCGCGTCGAGTCGACTCCCTCATGCTCGACCTCCGAGACGAGCAGGGCGACTATGGTCGCCTCCGGGTCTCGGTCAGCGGGCCCACGGTGCGCGCCACCATTCTGCCCAACGATCCGGGTCTTGCCGATCGGCTCAACGTGGGGATCCGGGAACTCCGGCAGGCGCTCGAGGAACGCGGTTTCACCGACTCCAGACTGAACGTTCAGCAACCGAAGACGACCGACGCCCCGGTCTGGATGCCGACCGGTCGGGAACCGGTGCTGGACCCGACGTTGGTGGAGCAGCGGGGTCTTCCGAAGCAGACGACGGAAGGCGAGCGACGCGATCGATGGGCGGACGCGAGGCAGGACCGGCAGGAACACGGGCGCCAGTCGCGGCAGGGCCGCGACCCGCGCCAGGACCAGCGAGGGAACCGATGACTTTTCCATTGGCCGGCCTCGGCGCCTCGGCCCCGACCACCGTCCCGACTCGTGACCGGAGCGAGTTGGGCCGGGACCAGTTCCTGGAACTGCTGGTGACCCAGCTCAAGCACCAGGATCCGCTCAATCCGATGGAGCCCGAGGCCTTCGCGGCGCAGCTGGCGCAATTCTCCTCGGTGGAGCAGCTGACCAAGCTCAACGACGCCTTCTCGACTCAGCAGGCCGACTCGCTGGCCCGGACCCTGCTCGACAAGACCTCCCTTGGCGCGTCGCTGATCGGCAAGCACGTGTTGGCCGAGGGCAGCCAGCTCACGGTAGCCGACGACGGCTCGACCTCCTTCCATGTCGACGTCGCGGGGACCGGAGGCAAGGCGACCCTGACCCTGTTCGACGCCTCCGGCAACACCGTGGCCACCCGATCCCTCGGCGCGCTGTCGGGCGGAGCCCGGACCATCCGGCCCCCGACCGATCTGCCGCCGGGCGTGTACCAGTACGCCGTGTCGGTCGAGGGACCCAAGGGCGAAGCCGTCGCGACCAAGACCTTCGTCGACGGCGTGGTCGACGGCGTGCTCTTCGAAGCCGGTCAGGTCGTGCTTCGGATCGGCGCCATGCGGATTTCGATCGACAAACTGTCCCAAATCACCCCCTGAAGCAGGAGATATCGACCCATGATGCGCGCACTCTTCGCCGGCGTGTCCGGCCTCCGCAATCACCAGGTGCGGATGGACGTGATCGGCAACAACATCGCGAACGTGAACACGGTGGCGTTCAAGTCGTCCCGAGTGACGTTCGCCGAATCGTTCAATCAGCTGCTCCAGGGCGCCACCCGGCCTCCGGCCAATTCCGGTGGCCGGAACCCGACGCAGATCGGCAACGGTATGAACATCGCCAGCATCGACACCAAGTTCACCCAGGGGACCATCCAGGGCACCGGCGTGAAGACCGACGTGGCGATCAGTGGTGACGCCTTCTTCGTGGTGAAGGGCAACGGCAAGACGCTCTACACCCGAGCCGGCAATTTCCAGTTCGACGCCAACGGCCGACTGGTGTCGCCCAGCAACGGGTACATTACCCAGGGCATCAACGCGGATCCGCTCGGCAACTTCTCCTCGTCGTCGGCGGTCACCGATATCGACCTGACGCTCAACCTCAAGTCGCCGGCACGGGCCACCCAGAACCTGAGCCTGGCCGGCAACCTGAACCTCAATCAGCGGATCGTGCAGACCACGCCCGCGACGATCTCCGAGCCGCACCAGATGTCGATCACGGTCTATGATACCGCCGGCCAGGCGCACAACCTGGTGATGACCTTCAATCAGGTCTTTGCCGGCACGCCGGCCGCTCCGGACAACACCTGGACCTTCTCGATCAGCTCGGCGACCGCCACGGTCGAAGGCATCGACAACGCGGCCACGCCGGCCACCGGCGCGCTCGACGCCGATCAGGGCCTGGTGACCTTCAACGCCCAGGGCCAGATGGTCGACTTCAGCAATGGGGTCGTCCAGCAGAGCGTCGAGCCGGTTCGGATCCGGGTGACACCAACCTCGGGCGGCACGCCGTTCGACGTCCTCCTCGACCCGGGAAGCATCAACGACATCAACGGGCTGTCTCAGTTCGCCAATCCGTCCAACGCGGTGTTCACCGCCCAGGACGGGTACACCAGCGGCGACCTCCAGGACATCTCGATCGACTCGACGGGCGTCATCACGGGGTTCTACACCAACGGGGTGAGCCGACCGGTGGCCCAGCTGTCCCTGGCCAGCTTCAACAACCCGACGGCGTTGCTCCGTCGGGGTGACAACAGCTTCGAGCCCTCGGCCAACTCCGGCGTCCCGGTCCTCGGGTTTGCCGGAACCAGCATTACCTCCACCATCACCGCCTCGGCGCTCGAGTCGTCGAACGTCGACCTGTCCGAGCAGTTCACCGAGATGATCACCGCCCAGCGCGGTTTTCAGGCCTCGGCCCGGGTCATCACCACCTCGGACGAGATGCTGACTGAACTGGTGAACCTGAAGCGGTAGTCTTCGACTCTGCAGCGGCAGGGGGCGGCCGTCCGGCCGCCCCCGTTTTCCTTCCCACCTGCCGGCGCGCGGCAAGAATGGCCGTCGACCCCGCGGCAGAGAATTCCAGGGCCGGCGAATCAGCCGGGGGGCCGGTTGGGCCCTCGCCGGATCGACAAGTCGCAAACCCCATCCTCACAACGAGTTGGCGCGGACGGCCCGGGTGGAGCGAAGCCCCAGGCGGATGGTATGTGGGTTGCCTTTGGCGACCCCGGATACTCGACCCATTCGAACCGTCCAGGTGGCCATGTCCGAAGAAAAAGTTGCCGAGGGCGCCTCGGCCGAAGGTGCCGAAGGCGAAGCGAAGGCCAAGAAGGGGCCTAACAAGCTGCTCCTCCCGCTGGTGGTGACCCTGATGACGGCGGCCGGTGGCGCCGTCGGGATGATGGTTGTCGCGCCCACCCTGGTGGCCAGGGAGCACAAGGCCGCCGGACTGGACGCGGCGGCACCAGCCGAGGAGGGGGGCGGGGAGGAACACGGCGGCGGCGGCGAGCACGGCGAGGGCGGCGGCGAGAAGGGCCCGATGTTCAAGATCGACAACCTGATCGTGAACCCGGCCGGATCGCAGGGCAGTCGATTCCTGATGGTGTCCGTCGCGGTCGAGACACCCGATGCCAAGCTCGAGGAGCACCTCCGCGCCCGGGAAGCCCAAATCCGGGACGTGGTGATCGCTATGCTCGAGACCCAGACCATGGATAACCTGAGTCAGCCGGGGATCCGCGACTCACTCAAGGCCATTCTGTCCGACACGATCACGACGATCGCTGGCTCCAAAGCAAAACTGCGGGTGTTCCTGCCGCAGTTCGTCATTCAGTGAGCGCCCCGGCTCGGAGATGACCGGTCCCGGATTCGGCGGCGGGCGGGGTGAAGTCGACGCCCTGACCCAGAAAGACATCGACCAGCTCCTCCAGGGCTCTGGTTCGGCACCCGCCGGCCGGACCCGGAAGACGTCCGTCGAGGTCATTCCCTACAACTTCCTCCGGCCGCCCCGGATCTCGAAAGACCGCCGAGTTCAGCTCGAATCGATCTTCGCCCGGTTCGCCCTGGCGATGCAGTCGATGCTTTCGTCCCGGCTCCGAACGCCGATGGACGTCTCCTGCACGGTGGAGCAGGCCACCTTCTCCGAATACGTCCTTTCGATCGCCAACCCATGCGCGGCGTTCACCTTTTCCCTTGGCGGCGGTGAGGGAGGGCTCGGCGCGCTCGACCTCAGCACCGACCTGGCCTTCTTCATCGTCGACCGCTCGTTCGGTGGACCGGGCGAGGTGAGCCGAATGGAACGGGGGCTCACTCCCCTCGAGCGATCGGTGGCGCGGGGGTTCGTCGACAAGATGCTGGTGCTGTTCCGTGAGGCCTGGCAGGACCACATCCCGTTCACGCCCGAGGTCGTCGGGTTCGAGTCCACCCCGGACATGCTCCAGATCGTGTCCCACGAGGACAACGTCCTGGTGGCGAACCTCGAAGTCCGGGCCGGCCAATTCAGCACCCTGGTGGCCCTCTGCATCCCCCTGCTCGCGCTCGAGACCTTCCTCGGCGACAAGTCCGCAGGCCGGACGCCCACTCGGCAGGCCGTCACCCAGTCGCAACGGGGCGTGGTCGAATCGGTGATCCGCGAAGCCCAGGTGGATCTCGTCGTCCGCTTTCCCCTGATCCGCCTCTCGGCCAGGGAAGTCGCCAGCCTCCGGGTGGGACAGATCATCCAGACCACCCAACCGACCGACGGGCCGATCGAGCTCCACGTCAACGGAGCCCGCCGGTTTCTCGGCCAGTTGGGGCAGTACCGGCGGATGTTGGGACTCCGAATCACCGACGCGGCGTCCCCGGTTCCCGCCGCCCCAACTCGCGCCGCCCGGGGGAGAATCTCATGACCGCCCAAGACCCAGGACGTGACATGCCACCGTTGAAGGATCTGCAAAGGGGAGGGGCCGGCGGATCCGCCGCCTCGCTCGACACGCTGAGGGACATGTCGCTGCCGGTGTCGATCGAGTTCGGTCGCACCAGCATGACCGTCCAGGAAGTACTCGCCCTCGGAACCGGGTCGGTCATTCAGCTCGAACGGATGGTCGGGGAACCGATCGACATCTTCGTGAGCGACCGGAAACTGGCCGAAGGTGAAGTCGTGGTAATCGGCGAGCACTTCGCGGTCCGGATTACCCGAATTCTGGTTGAGACGGACGGCGAGTCCACCTGATGGGTGACGGGGTGTTGGGACTCGTCGGCGCGTCGGCCATCACGATCGGCCTCCTGATGCTTGCCCTCCGGCTGCTCCACCGTCTGGAAAGACGGGGGGTCGGGAAAGGCCGGCTTCCGATGGCCGTCCTGCAGCGCCTTCCGCTCGGCACCAAACAAGGGCTCCTGCTGGTCCGGATGGGACGCCGCGTCCTGGTCCTCGGAACATCGGATCGCGGTCCGAGCCTCCTCACCGAACTCAAGGGTGAGGAACGGTTGGCCGCCCTCGGCGAAGCCGCACCCGCCGATCCGACCGCGCTCGAGCCGCGGAACACCGACGGTGAACTTCGCCGCCTGTTTGCCCGACTGACCCTCAGCCTCGCCTTGGCGGCGAGCCTCGGCGCCGGCCGGCTGGACGCCCAGGCGGCCGCACGCCCCGACACTGGTCGCGCCGTCGCGATCTCTCCGCCCGCCGCCGTGGCGCCGCGGGCCCAGCCCGCCGGCGCCCGGACCCCCGACCGGCTCAACGTCAAGGCGCCGGAGGTTCCGGCCATCGACGTGCGGATCGGGCAGGGCAACGAACAGCTCAAGTTGACCGGAACGGTCGGCCTCGTCGTCTTCCTCGGCGCCCTGACACTGCTGCCGGCGGTGGTTCTTCTGATGACCGGGTTTACCCGGATCCTCGTGGTGCTCCATTTCCTCCGGTCGGCCATCGGGACTCAGGGCAGCCCCCCGGGTCAGTTGCTCGTCGCCGTCGCGGTCCTGCTTACCGGCGTGGTCATGCATCCGGTCCTGCAGGAGGCCAACCAGACCGCGGTGCAGCCGTATCTCGACGGTCGGATCGATCAGGCGGAGGCGTATCGCCGTGGCGTGGAGCCGTTCCGGCGCTTCATGCTCGCCAACGTGCGTGAAAAGGACCTGACCGCGTTCACCAACATGACCGGCCTCGAGAACGCCCAGTCCGAAGCCGACATCCCGACCTTGACCATCGTGTCCGCGTTCGTGACCAGTGAACTCCAGACCGCGTTCTGGATGGGGTTCGTGATCTTCGTGCCGTTCGTCGTCGTCGACCTCATCGTCGCCACATCGTTGATGAGTCTCGGCATGTTCATGGTGCCACCGGTCATGATCTCGCTCCCGTTCAAATTGCTCCTCTTCGTGCTTGCCGACGGCTGGTCCCTGGTGGGCCAGAATCTCGTCGCGAGCTTCAACCGGTGACGCCATGAGCGCCATGCTGGCGGCCGAGCTGATTCGCAAGGCCGTAATGCTGACCCTGGTCGTCTCGGCGCCACTGCTGGTGTCTGCCGTCGTGGTCGGCCTCCTGGTGACGCTGATCCAGGCGGTGACCCAACTCCAGGAGCAGACCCTGACGTTCCTGCCGAAGCTCCTCACCATGGCGGTCATCTTCGTGATGGTGCTGCCCTGGATGCTCCGCAAGGTGACGGAGTTCCTGGTGGCCGCGCTCCAGTCGCTGCCCTCGGTCGGGGGGTGACATGGACTCGGCCGCGATGAGTCTCCTGGCCCCCGGCACCTGGCCGGCGTTCGTCCTGATCTCGGCCCGCCTGTCGGGTCTGATGATCCTGTCGCCGTTCTGGTCGATGGTCACGGTCCCCCGGTCGGTCAAGGGCGCCATCGTCGTCCTATTCGCCGCGTTGCTGATTCCTGCGGCAGGGAAGCCTGCCTTTCCCGACCGCGTGCTGACGATTCCGCTGCCGTTGATGATGGAGTTCACGGTCGGTCTCGCCATCGGCCTGGCCGTGGCCATCGTGAGCCACGCCCTGATGCTGGCCAGTGAAGTCGTGGCGATGCAGACCGGCCTCTCGCTGGGCCAAGTGTTGACCCCCAACATCGAGTCGGGCGGCCCGGCCTTGAGCCAGATCTACGGTCTGCTCGGAATCGCCGTCTTCGTCGCCATCGGCGGCCCGGTCATGATGCTCGAGGCGCTCGTCAGGAGCCTCGAGCAGATCCCTCCGGGCGCCGCCGTCCCGTTCGAGGATGGCCCGCTCGGCGCGCTGCAGGTGACCGGCCGGCTGTTCGGCTATGCCGTCCAGATCGCCGCTCCGGTGATGGCCGCGCTGACCGTCACCAACATCGCCATGGCCATTCTGAGCCGCGCGGTGCCGCAGCTCAACGCCATGGCCATGTCCTTCGCCGTCACCCTCGGCGTCGGCCTCGTCGTTCTCGGCCTCTCGCTCCCGGTTCTGGTCCGGGTCGTCAGCCGTTGGTTCGAGACGAGCCCCGCAACGATCGACGCCCTGCTCACCACCATGGTTCGAACCGGAGTCCGATAGCCGAATGGCCGACCAGGACGAATCCGACAACCGGACCGAAGACCCGACACCACGGCGCCGTGAAAAGGCGCGGGAAGACGGTCGGGTTGCCAAGAGCCCCGAGTTCGCCGCGGCGACGATGCTGCTGGCGGGCGCGGTGCTCCTCAGCACGGTCGGCGGACGGGCGATGACCGAAGGGATCGTCGACCTGTTCCGGGTCGGGCCCAGTTGGCTCCTGGTCGACCAACCGTCCCGAGTCGGCGTCGTGACCCTGCTCCGGGAAGTGACTTGGCGCGCCGCCGCCGCCATGGCCCCATTTGCCATCGGTCTGGCGATCGTCGGCATTGCCGTGGGCCTGATCCAGACCCGCGGCCTGTACTCCTGGAAGCCGGTCGAGCCCGACTTCAGCCGGATCGACCCGATCAAGGGATTCGGGCGGATCTTCGGTTCCGAAGCCCTGGTCAACCTCGTCAAGTCGAGCCTCAAGCTCGTAATCCTCGGCGCGGTGGTCGTTGTCGTGATCCGCCGGGCCTGGCCTCATTTCGTCGAACTGGGTGAGGAGACGCCCGCCGACATCGTCTCGGTTCTTTCGTCGTCGACCCTCCGGATGAGCCTGTCGGTGGGGCTCGCCTTCCTCGCCATCGGCGCCTTTGACTACGCCATCCAGTTCTTCCGGATCGAGAAGAGCCTCAAGATGGCCCGTCATGAGGTCGTGCAGGAGCACAAGGAGCAGGAAGGCGACCCGCAGATCAAAGCCCGGATTCGACAAATCGCGCGGCAGCGAGCGCGGCAACGGATGCTCTCCCAGGTGGCCAAGGCGGACGTGGTCATCACCAACCCGACGCACATCGCCGTCGCGCTGAAGTACGATGCCGCGATGTCCGGCGCCCCGGTCGTCCTGGCCATGGGCGAACGCAAACTGGCTGAACGGATCAAGGCCATTGCCCGGAAGGCCGGCGTCCCGATGGTCGAGAACAAGCCGCTGGCGCGGGCCCTCCTCGCCACCGGCATGGTCGGCGCGCCGATTCCCCCGGCGCTGTACGTGGCGGTGGCGGAGATTCTCGCGTTCGTCTACCGCGCCAAACGGCGGCTGCCCGCCGGGGTGGCCGCTCGCGCCAACGCGCCGGTGTCCTCATGACCGCGCCGAGCCTGTCGGGTATGCCGCCGGTCCGTCCCGGTCGCGCTGGCGGCGGCTCCGCCCCAGGCGCTAAGCCGGTGGCTGGATCGGGCGCGACGGTGGGCAAACCGGTGGCGGCGGTCGGGGCCGAGACCTATCTCGCGATCGGCGTCGTCGTCATCGTCGGCCTGTTGGTGGTGCCGCTTCCGGCCCCAGCGCTCGACGCGCTCCTGGCCCTGAGCATCGGCCTTTCGATCCTCGTCCTCCTGGTGGCCGTGGGGTCGAACGACCCCCTCGAATTCAGCGTCTTTCCGAGCCTCCTGCTTCTGATCACGCTCCTTCGACTCGGCCTCAACGTCAGCAGCACCCGACTGATCCTGAGTGAGGGGCGGGCGGGCAGGGTCATCGACGCATTCGGCAACTTCGTCATCGGCGGCAACTTCGTCGTCGGCCTGGTGATCTTCCTGATCCTGGTGGCCATCAACTTCATGGTCATCACCAAGGGCGCCGGCCGGATCGCGGAGGTGGCTGCGCGATTCACCCTCGACGCGATGCCAGGCCGGCAGATGAGCATCGACGCCGACCTGTCGGCGGGGCTGATCGACGAGCATGAGGCCCGGGCCCGCCGCGAGGAGATCAGTCGCTACGCGGACTTCTACGGTTCGATGGACGGCGCCGCCAAGTTCGTCCGCGGCGACGCCGCCGCCGGGATCGTCATTACCGCCATCAATCTGATCGGCGGCTTCATCATCGGGATGACGCAGCAGGACCTTTCGGCCGCTGACTCGCTCAGCACCTACACCCGCCTCACCGTCGGCGACGGCCTCGTCACCCAGATTCCGGCGCTGATCGTCAGCACGGCGGCGGGCATCCTGGTGACCTACGGGTCGTCCAATCCCGCTATGGGCCCGACGATCGGCAAGCAGCTCCTCAAGACCCCGCGGACGATGTTCATTGCCGGCGCGATCCTGGCGCTCTTCGGGCTCGTGCCCGGCCTTCCGACCATGCCGTTCCTCCTCCTCGCCATCCTGGCGGGCGGCACCGGCTGGATGGTTCGCACCGCCACCGAAAAGCAGGAAGCTGACGACGAGGCCACCCGGATTGCGCAAGCAGGACCTGCCCAGCCGATAACCGGCGCGCCAATGAAAGACCTCCTGGCCGTGGAACCGCTCGAGGTCGAGATCGGCTACGCCCTGGTGCCGCTCGTCGACGAGGGTCAGAACGGCGATCTCCTTCGACGGATCTCGCTCACCCGCCAGAAGTTGGCGCTCGAGCTCGGGATCATCGTGCCATCGGCGCGGATCCGCGACAACATCCAGCTCCCGGCCACTGAGTACGCCATCAAGCTCCGGGGGATCCGGGTGGCGGGCGGCGAGGTCATGCCGCGCTTCCTCCTGGCGCTCGATACCACCGGGGCGGCGCTTCCGATCGAGGGCATCCAGACCACCGACCCGAGCTTCGGCATGCCGGCGGTCTGGGTGTCGCCCGAACTGCGCCTCGACGCCGAGGCGGCCGGCTACTCCGTCCACGAACCGTCGACGGTGCTGGCCACCCACTTGATGGAGACGGTTCGCCAGCACGCGGCCGATCTGCTGACCCGCCAGCACACCCGGGAGCTGATCGACGGCGTCAAGGAAAGCCATCCGGCGCTGGTCGACGACGTGGTCCCCAACAAACTGTCGCTCGGGACGGTCCACCGAGTTCTCCAGCGGCTGTTGAAGGAAGGGCTCCCGATCCGCGACCTGGTCAGCATTCTCGAGGCCCTCTCCGACGGTGCCGACCAGACCAAGGACCCGGAGACCCTCACCGAACACGTTCGCCGGGCCCTCGGTTCGGTCATCCTGCAGCTCTACGAGCAGGGCGACGGGAGTATCCGTGGCATCACCGTCGGCCCCCGGCTCGAGGCCGCGCTGATGCAGTTGTTCAGCCCTCGGCCCCTCCGTGACGGCGCCCGGACGATGGATCCGGACGAGCTGACCGACGCCCTGCGGCGACTCAATGAACTGGTGGCATCCCATCGCCGCGATGGCCACTGGCCCGCGTTGATCACCCCGCCGAGCCTCCGGGTCGGAATCCGCCGCCTGATCGAGCCCGTCCTCCCGAAACTGCCCGTCCTGTCGTTGGGTGAGCTGCCGACGCAGGCCCCGATCCTCAGCCTCGCCACCTGGGAGCTGTCCCGTGCCCATTAAGACCCTGGTCGGCCCCAACGTGGCCCTCCTTCTCAAGCAAGCCCAGACCGCGATCGGCGCGGACGCCGTGATTCTCCACGTGCGCCGTCTTCGGACGGCCGACGGCATCCAGTTCGAAGTCGCCGCCGCCGATCCCACCAGCGCGGCGCGAAGCGACCTCACGGTCCGCGGCACGCCGACTCGTGCGCTCGAGGCCATGGCGCCGGCCCCGGTGGCCAACGGGCCTCTCGTGATCGCCCTCGTCGGACCAACCGGCGCCGGGAAGACCACCACGCTGGCCAAGCTGGCCACCCATCCACGGGTCTTCGGCGGCTGGCGGGTCGGGCTCATCGGCCTCGACACGTTTCGGATCGGGGCGATCGAGCAGCTTCGCACCTATGCCGCCATCGCTCGAATCCCTTGCGAGATCGCGTACGGCGGCGACGATCTCGACCAGGCCCGGGCCCGGCTTGCCGATCGGGATGTGATCCTCGTCGACACGCCCGGGCGGAGCGCCGGTCACCGCCTCGACCGGGAGTTCGCGCAGCAACTCGTCCAGCGACTCGAGCCACGGGAGGTCCATCTCGTGATCCCGGCGGGCACGGCGCCCCATCTGGCCCGGGCCATGATCCGCGAGAGTCGCCAGGCCGGGATCACCCACCTGCTGGTCACCAAGTTCGACGAGGCGCCCGATGAAAGCGGCGTGCTCGACCTCTCCGTCGAACTCGGCCTGCCGGTCCGGTGGACCACCGAAGGCCAGGACGTCCCGTTCGATCTCGCGTCCGCCGACGATCGGATCGCGGCGTCGCGCCGGAGCCGCCAACTCGGCACTGGGTATCACGAGGCGGTCGCATGAACGATCAAGCGCTCCAACTCCGTCAACAGGCCGCGAACGCCCCTCGGGAAGTGGAGGAGGAGCCGGGCACGCCGGTCTACGTGATCGGCAGCGGCAAGGGCGGAGTCGGGAAGTCTGTCATCGCGGTTCTCCTGGCCCAGGCCTGCGCGGCGCGAGGCCGTCGAGTGCTGCTGGTCGACGGATCGCAGAACCTCGGGCACCTGCACGTGCTCCTCGGTGTCAGCATCGACACCCGGCTCGAACACGTGCTCCGCGGCGAAGTCGAGCCGGCGGCCCTGGTCCGACCCGTGTCCGACGGTCTCTGGCTTCTGCCCAGCGACTCCGGGGCCGAGGCCCTCTACGCGCTCCCCGCGGTCGACCAGGCCCGGCTGCACCATCGGCTGGCGGCCATCTACGACCAGTTCGACCTGGTGGTGGTCGATGCCGGCCCCGGCCTGGAGACGGTGGTCCGGCTCGCCACGATGGGGGGCACCCGGTTGATCGTGGTGACTGTCCCCGAGGTCGCGGCGCTGACGGATGCCTACGCGCTGATCAAGCTCGTCCACGCCCAGCTGCCCTCGCTGCCGGTCGACGTGCTCGTCAACCGGGCGTTCGATGTCGAAGACACGGCCCGCGCCTTCGAACGGCTGGCGGTGGCGGCCGACCGATTCCTCGGCAAGCCGCTGACCCCGATCGGGGGAATCTCCGAAGCACCCGCGCTCCGCGACGCGATGCGACGCCCTGGTGGCGTCCTTGCCGATGCGGCCCTTGCACCTCTGCGACGTGAAGTCGCCGAGGTCGTCAACGCTTTGCCCCGGGAAACCGTCCCGGCGCCGGTCGTCGAACCGGCGGGAAGGTCAGCATGACCGCCGTCACTGATGCCCTGTGGGATCGCTACGCCAAACAGCGTGATCCCGATGCCCGCGCCCAGCTGCTCGACCGCTACCTCGGCTTGGTCCATCACTGCGCCCGTGACATGGCCAACCGGGTTGGCCACGCCGTCGAGTTCGACGACCTCCTCGGCGCGGGCACCCTCGGGCTGGTCCAGGCACTCGAGGGCTTCGATCTCTCCCGCGGCCTCGCCTTCAGCACCTACGCCATGCGGCGGATCCGCGGCGCGATCCTCGACGAGTTGCGGAGCCGCGACTGGCGGCCGCGCAGCGTACGCACCAAGGGCCGCCAACTGGCCGCCGTGGTATCCGCCCTCGAGACCAAGTTCGGCCGCCCACCCGGCCCGGAAGAGGTCGCCCGCGCGCTCGGCGTCGATGTCGACACCTACTTCCGGATGCGGGAGGACGTCGACGGCGGCATCATGGTGTCGCTCGCCGGGACGGTGGCGCGCGGCGGGGACGACGCGCTCCGGCTCGAGGAGACCCTGGCCGACCCGACCGGCGGCGAGGCGTTCGAGGACGTCGGCCGTCGAGAGACGTTTCAGCGGATCCGGTTGGCGATTCAGCGGCTGCCACCGCGCGAGCGGACGGTGCTGTCGCTCTACTACTACGAAGAACTGAACCTCAAACAGATCGCCGAGGTGCTCCACGTCACCGAGTCGCGGATCAGCCAAATCAGGACCCAGGCGCTCCGCCGACTTCGGGAACAGCCCCTCGTGGATGGGGAGGACACGTGAACCGTCGACTCTGGGGCATGGTGGTCGTGGTGCTGTTCACGCTTGGCGGGGTGTCGTTCGCCACCGGCTCACGGGAGCAGGCGGCGCGGGCGCTGGCCATGGCGGGCCGGGCGGTGACGGCCGTCGAGACGGCCACCGCCGCCCTCACCTGGCCAGTCGTGGGTGGATTGGCGGCCGCGCTCCTGTGCCTCGGCGTCGCCTTGATCGGGGTCCGGCGCTGGCGGGCGCGGCGCCCCCGGGCCGGTCTCGGCGAACCGTGGCGTACCGTGATCGAAATGGGCCGAAAGGGTCAGAACGCCGGGATGATTGCGCGGGCCACCGGACTCTCCCAGGACGCGGTCCGGATCGTGCTCGCGCCGGTGGCGGCTGAACGAATCGACCCCCGGGGCAAGTCCTTCCGGTCGTCTCCGCCGGAGGGCGGTTCCGCGTCACCACCGAACCCGCCTGGGCGGTCCCAGTGAAGTCATTGCGACGGCGTCACTTGCCTAACGTGGTCCCGGCAGCGGGCCGGACCCGGCAACACGGCACATCGGTTGCGACCTGGCTGATCGGAGGCATGACATGATCGGATTCCAGGGCATTCTGACCGCCGCGCGGACCCTGTCGTACTACAGCAGGCGACAGGAAGTGACCGCCAACAACCTCGCCAACGTCGGCACCGCCGGGTTCAAAGCCGACCGGCTGGTGGCCCACCGCCCGGGCGGGCTCGAATCGCCGGTGCCGGTCGAAGCCACCGATCTCTCGCAAGGCAATCTCCGGACGACCGGTCGACCCCTCGACATCGCGCTCGAGGGACGTGGGTTCCTGGTCGTCGAAACCCCGGCCGGGGAGCGGCTCATTCGCGGCGGCAGTCTCAAGCTCGACGGCCAGGGGACCCTCGTCACCGGTGACGGTGAACCCGTCCTCGGCGAGCAGGGACGAATCATCACCACCGGCGGCTCGATCGAGATCGGCCCCGATGGGACCATCACCAGCGATGGGCGTTCCGTCGATCAGCTCCGGGTGGTCCTCCCCGACGAGGGCGCCGCTCTCTTCAAGGAGGGCGCCAGCCGGTTCCTGCTGGCCCAGGGCGCCGGCACCGATCCGGCGCCCGATGTTCGGGTCCGTCAGGGCCAGCTCGAAGAAGCCAACCTCGACTCGATCGGCGGGATGGTCTCGCTGGTCGACATTCAGCGCGCCTACGCCGCCAGCGTCACCGCGTTGCGCACCATGGATGGCGTCCTCGGCGCCGTCACGACCGACGTCGCCCGCGTCTAGGAGAAGACATCGCCATGAACCCGGCTCTTCGCACGTCAGCCAGCGGCATGATCGCGCAGCAACGGATGATCGACGTCATCGCCAACAACCTGGCCAACGTCAACACGACCGCCTTCAAACGGAGCCGGGCCACCTTCGAGGACGTGCTCTACGAAACCCTCCAGGGCGAATCGCTGGTCAACTACCAGAGCAACGAAACGGTTGCCCCGATTCAGGTCGGCAAGGGGGTTCGGGTCGCCAACGTCCTTCGGTTCCATCAACAGGGCACGGTGGGCCAGACCGGCCGGCCGTTCGATCTCGCCATCGAGGGTGATGGCTTCTTCCAGGTTCAACGCCCGGACGGAAGCCTCGGCTACACCCGGGACGGCAGCTTCACCATCTCCAGCACCGGCGCGTTGGTGACCGGCTCGGGTTACCTCGTCCAGCCGGGGATCACCATTCCCTCGGACGCGGCCACGGTCACGATCTCCCCGAATGGTATCGTCGCCGTCCAGTCGGGCGAGTCGGGCGCGGCCCCGGTCGAGATCGGGCGGGTCGAACTGGTCCGATTTGCCAACCCCACCGGGCTCGAGAGCCTCGGCGAGAATCTCTACAAGGAGACGGTCGCGAGCGGGCAGCCAATCACCGGCCAGCCGCAGGACGCGGGCTTCGGGCGGGTCGTTCAGGGCGCGCTCGAGGGCAGCAACGTCGAAATTGTGGTCGAGATGACCGACATGATCGCGGCCCAGCGCGCCTACGAGATCAACGCCAAGGCGATCCGCGCCACCGACGACATGATGCAGAGCACCAATGACCTGGTCCGGTAGTCTCGTCGTCGCCCTCGGCGTCGTCAGCGGCGGGACCGTGCCGGACGAGCTGGCCGACCGGGTTCGCGCCGCGGTGGCCGAGCAGTGGGGCGTGGCGATCGATCGGGTCAGGCTCGAATGGGGCCGGATGGCCACTCGCGACTCGATCGGACCCGACGCCCCGTTCCGGATCCTCGGCACCGGCCGAGACGGTCGATTCGTGGTCACCATGCGGAGCGGTGGGCGCGGCGAGTGCGCCGTCACCTTGCGGGCCGGCGTCTTCGACTCGGTGTGGGTCGCGGCCCGGCCGATCCCGACGGGCACTCGCCTCGTCGCGACCGATCTGGCCCGGGCCCCGCGGCTGGTCTGGGGTCCGCCGGAATCAGTCCGTGGCGAGGCGCCGATCGGCTGGGAAACCCGCCGGCACCTCGCGCCAGGCGATATCGCGAGCCCGGCGTCGGTCGTGGCACCGGCCCTGGTGGAGCCCGGCGACCGAGTCCGATTCGTCTGGGAACGGGCCGGCTTCCGGGTCGAGCGGGAAGGGGTAGCGGTCAATCGGGCCCGCCTCGGCCAACGGGTCACGGCCCGCGATCAGACTCGGATGGACCAACTCATCGGTATCGTCACCGGGCCCCGAGCGGCCCGTCTCGAAGGGAAGGGAACTCGATGATCCGCCTCCTCCTCGTCGTGGCTGCGGCAGCCGTCGTGGCCGGACCCGTCGCGGCGCAGACGCCAGACAGCACCCGGGTTGCCGACAGCACCCGCGTGGCCGACAGCATCCGGGCCGCCCAACCCAAGCCGGTCGTCGTCGCGGCGCTGCCGCGGGCAGCCTGGTTCTCCGATCGACTCCCGCTTCGGGTTGGGGACCTCTTGACCGTTGTCGTGGACGAAGCCACGGCGGCGAGCGAACGAGTCTCGACGACGGCGTCCGCCGACCGGAACCAGCGTGCCAAACTCGGCATCGGCCTCGACGAAGCGGTCCGACTCGGGCCGGCCAAGGACTTCTCCACCGGAATGGGCAGCTCCTCCAGCGATGTCGGCGAAGCGGGCCGGCGGGGGCAACTGACCGCGGTCCTCACCGTTCGGGTGACGGGTGTCGATGCCAGCGGGATCGCCACGATCGAAGGCATCAAGAGCGTGAACGTGGACGGCCGAGCCCAGCAGGTCCAGCTGAAAGGCCTGGTCCGCGCCGAAGACGTGTCGGCCAACAACCTGGTGTCGTCGACCCGCGTGGCCGACGCCGTCATCACCTACAACGGGAAGAAGATCGGGCCGCGCTCGGGCATCCTCGGCAAGATCCTCTCCATCTTCTGGCCCTGATGTCGACTCGACGGATGACGATCCCGATCGTCTGGATGCTGCGGGCGCTGCTGCTCGCGGCGATGGCTCTTCCGCTCGCGCTGGCGGCCGCCCACGGGCAACAGGTAGCCACCGTCGCGGACCTGACCGTCCGTCAGGGCGTCGTTCCGCGCCGGCTGGTGGGCTACGGCCTTGTCGTCGGCCTCGACGGGAGCGGCGACCGAAGCTTCGGCACGCAGAACGCCGCCACGATGACCGTGCGCTCGGTGGTCAACCTGCTTCGCCGATTCAACGTGGAAGTGCCGCCGGAACAGCTTCGGCTCCGCAACGTGGCCGCCGTGCTGGTCACGGCCGAGATGTCGCCCTACCTCCGGCCCGGGGGCCGCTTCGAGGTCCAGGTGTCCGCCGTCGGCGACGCCACCTCCCTCCGGGGCGGGGTCCTCTGGATGACGCCGCTCGTCTCCGATCCCAACCAGCCGCCTCTCGCCACCGCGCAGGGGCCGCTGATCGTGGCCACCGACGGGAGCGGCCGGATCAGCAGCCGCCAGGGCAATGCCGGCCGCATCACCGACGGCGGCATTCTCGAGGTCGACCAGCCCCCGGTGCAATTGGCCGCGGAGCCCCGGCTCGCCCTCCGCGAGCCCAACCTCCGGATGGCAACCCGGATCGCCGGCGCCATCGCCGCCGCCTTCGGCCCCGGCACCGCCCGGGCCGACGACCCCGGCAGCGTCCTGCTCAACCCGGGAGCGGGCCGTGCCGATAGTCTGAGTGCGTGGCTTGCCGCTATCGACACTTTGGTCATTCCGGTGGTCGAGACCGCGCGGATCGTCATCGATGGCCGGGATGGCACCGTGGTCGTCGGGGGCGACATCCGAATCGGAGCGGCTGTGGTGAGCCACCGCGGCATCACGGTTCAGGTCGGGAACCAGCCGCCGGACACGGCCGCGCGGGCTGCCGCCGACTCCACTGGCGGGGCCGGTCTGATCCGCGCTGGCACCGGCTCCAGCGTCCAGACGCTGGTGGCGGGACTCCACGCCGCCGGTGCCAGGCCGACGGAAGTGGCCGCGATCTTCGAGGCACTCCGAGCCTCCGGGGCCATCAAGGCCGACGTGGTGGTTCGATGACGGGGCCGGTGACGGGCCCGACCGGGATCGGCCTCGGGGCCACCGGAGCCACGCCGGAGCGGGACCGTCTTCGCCAGGCGGCGCACGAGTTCGAGGCGGTGTTGGTGACGCAGCTTTTCAAGGAGATGCGGGCCACGATCCCGGCCGAGGACGCGGTGCCGGGTCAGGAAATGTTCACAGGACTGCTCGACGAGGCCCTCGCGAGCGAGATGGCGCGACGATCGACGCACGGAGTGGGTGAGGCTCTCTATCGGCAGCTGGCCGCCCGACTGGGCGGACCGGATCTGCCGGCGAACGGAAGCGGCAATGGCAACGGTTCTCGGTGAGCATCCGATGATGATCGAATCGGGCGTCGACGGCGCGGAGGCCGCGGGGTCCCTGGTCCGGGGGCTTCATGCCGAACGGGCGCTCCTCGACGAATTGCGCTCCCGACTGGTCGAGCAGCGCGCCGCCCTCGCGGCGGACGACACCGTCACGCTCGAGCAGGTGGTCCAGGAGATCGGTCGGACGCTGTTGACGCTTCGGGAAGCCCGCCGCCAGCGGAATCTGCTGATGGAGATGGTGACCGGTCAGGCCGGCGCCGGCTTGGCCGAGGTGGCTGAGTCGCTTTCCGGCAACGACGTCGAGTCGTTCCGGGCGCTCTGCCGAGACCTTCACGCCGCCGCAGTCCAGGCCGGCCGGGAGCTGGCAATCAACCAGACCGCCCTCCGGCGCGCCATCGAGTCGGGCGAACGGTTTCTCCAGCACCTGCTGACCGTCCCGGGCGGGTTGCCCGACGCCGGCGCCGCCAGCGGCATTCTCCTGAACCAACGGGCCTGACCATGTCGCTCACCAGCCTCCTCTCGATCGCCCGCGGTGCGCTGATGGCGCACGAGAAGGCCGTCGGCGTCATCGGGCACAACATCGCCAACGCGGACACTCCCGGCTACACCCGGCAGCGGGTTCAGTTTGGCGCCGCGACGCCGGAAGCGATCCCCACGATCGGGCAGATCGGCCGGGGCGTCGAGCTCATCGGGATCGAACGACTTCGGAGCGCGTTCTTCGACGAGAGCTGGCGACGCGAGGCGGGCGTGGGGTCGCACTACTCCACCCTGCAACAGACCCTCGAGCAGGTATCGGGCATCATCGGTGAGCCAAGCGACACCGGGATCGCCGCCTCGCTCGACAGCCTCATCGACGCGTTCCACACCCTCGCCACCAACCCCGTCGATCCGACCGCGCGGGCCGTGGTGCTCGCCAATGCCACTGGCCTGGCCGACAAGTTCCGGAGCATCGACACCCGGCTCGAGAGCATTGCGCAGAACGTGGGGACCGAGCTGCGTCAGGTCGTGAATCAGAGCAACGCGCTCCTGCAGGAGGTCCAAGAGCTCAACGGCCTGATTCGCGAGGCTGGCGGCAAGGCGCCCGACCTCCTCGATCGCCGCGACCAGGCGATCGACCGATTGAGCCAGTTCCTCGACGTCCGGGTCATTCCTCGCGAGCGCGGCGTGGTCGACGTCACGGTCAACGGGCTCCAGTTGGTGGCCGAGGGCGGCTCGATCCAGACCTTGTCGGTGTCGGGGCAGGGACCATACCAGCTGCAGCTCGGCGACCCGCCGACGCCGGTGACGGTCAACGGCGGCAAGCTGAAGGGGCTGATGGACGCCTTCACGGCCATCGGGACCCGGGGCACCGCGGCGGCCCGCGCCACGGGTCTTCGGGGCCAGCTCGACGACCTCGCCGCCGGGCTGGTCGGTGCCGTCAACCAGATCCACAGCGACTACGATCCGACCACCAAGGCACTCCAGCCGACCATCACCCCAGCGCCGACGCCGCTGCGGACGATCGGGGCGTTCTTCGACCCCGCCGGCGTCACCGCCGCCTCGATCCGTCTCGACGCCGCGCTCCAGGCCGACCCGACCTTGCTCGCGGCCGGCTACAGCACCGCCGCCGGCGACAACACCATCGCCGTTCGCCTCGGGGAGCTTCGCAACCTCGCCGTCCCGGTCCCGGGAGCCTCGGCCGCCAATGTCAATTCACCGGCGGTGACCGCGGGTCCAGCCCAAAGCCTGGGCGAGTTCTTCACGGCCACGGTGGCCGGCCTCGGGGTCAACACCCAGAACGCGGCCAACCGCGCCACGGCTCAGGACGTGCTCGTCAACCACCTCGAGGCCCAGCGGCAGGATGAGTCGGGGGTCAACATCGATGAGGAGATGGTTCGGCTGATCGAGCACCAGCAGGCCTACGCCGCGGCGGCTCGGCTGGTCCAGGCCGCGGACGAGATGTTGCGGGAGCTGATCAACCTCGGTCGCTGATCGGCAAGACCAACCGGACCCGGCTCCCGCCGCCGGGCCGCGCTTCCCACCCGAGTTCACCCCCGCGGCGCGTCGCCAACTCCCGACCCACGAACAGGCCGAGCCCTCCGTGGAAGGCGGGGTCTTTGGTGGTATACAGGGGGGTACCGGCCCCCACTGGCACGCCGGGGCCCCGGTCGTCGACCAGGATCGCGATCCGCCCGTCCATCGGGATCGTCGTGATGACCTCGACCTGCTCGTCAGGCCGCGACTGGGCCTCTTTGGCGTTGGCCAGCAGGTTGAGGAGGATCTGGACCAGTTCGGACCGCGGAATGGCCACCCGGGTGGGCGCGGCCGGGCGCTCGATCCGGACCCGCAGCGTCGGCAGATTGCGTTGGAGCGCGGCCAACTCGTCGATGGCAGACAGAATTTCGGTCAGTTCGCAGACGGGCGGTTCATTGATGGTGACCCGGCCCAGACTGCTGAGGAGGTCGAGCGCCCGGACCATTTCGTCGAGCGACCGTTCGACCCGGATGGAAATGGGGGTGCCGGCGCCATCCTCCCCGAGGCTCGAACCGAGAGCCACGACTTGGAGGTTGTTCCGGATGTCGTGAGCGATCCCCCGCAGCAACTGCTGCGCGAGGAGGGCCCGGTTCAGGGTGACCAGGCTCTCGACTTCTTCCGGGCGCCGGCTCGGACCGGCCCCGCCGTCGTTGGTCATGTCGAGATGAGATGGAGGCGTGGCAGCACCATCTTACCCGAACGGCCAATCGGGTACAAGCGGGGTCGAGGCCGTCAGCCCCGAATGCTCTTCCGTTCGATCCAGGCCCCGTGGACGATCGGATCGCTACGATGCCGCCGCAGGATGGCTTCGAGCGACGGCGCCGAGATCG
>CADEGB010000024.1:18772-24673 GCA_902826755.1 uncultured Gemmatimonadota bacterium | reverse complement strand
GACATCGTCTTCCTGGTCGATGGGCAGGTGATCTTCCAGGGGCCGATTCCGGCGTTGCTCGAGCGGGCAGGGGCCACCCGACTCGAGAAGGCGGTGGCCCTGCTGATGGGCCGACCATGACGTCCTTTCGGCGGGTGCTTTCGTCCCAGCTCCGGAACGTGATCCGAAGCCGCTGGATGGTGGGTCACGCCCTCCTGCTCCTGGCCGCGACCATTCTGCTGCTCCGATTCGGCGGGACCGGGGAACGGGCCCTGCTCAGTCTGGTCAACGTGGTCCTGCTGTTGGTCCCGCTCGTCAGCGTGGTGTTCGGGACGCTCTACGTCTACAACGCCCGTGAGTTCATCGAGCTGCTGCTGGCCCAACCGGTCGGCCGGGGGTCAGTGTACTTCGGTCTCTTCGCCGGGTTGGCCGTGCCCCAGACGGTGGCTCTGTTGATCGGGGTCGGGGGGCCGCTGGCGTTCCGGGCCGTGGCCGAACCGGGCGTCCTCCGTCCCCTCGTGATGCTGCTGGCCGTGGGCACCTGCCTCACGCTCGTGTTCACGGCGTTTGCCCTCTGCGTGGCGGTCCTCGTCGAGGAGCGCTCCCGTGGGTTCGGCGCGGCGCTGCTCGTCTGGCTCGGATGCACCGTGGTCTATGACGGCCTGATTCTCCTGCTGCTGACCACCTTCCGCGCCTATCCGCTCGAGACGCCCGTGTTGGTGCTCACCTTCCTCAACCCGGTCGACCTGGCCCGGGTGGCCCTGCTGCTGACCTTCGACATAGCCCTGCTGATGGGGTACACCGGGTCCATCTTTGCCGACCTCTTCGGCACCCGACTCGGCGTGGCGGCCGCCTTCGGGATGCTGGTCCTTTGCGCGGTCATCCCGCTGCTGGCCGGCTTCCGGTGGTTCGGCCGGAAGGACTTCTGACCGGCGGCCCGATCCCGGGTTATCGTTCCGATCGACCAGTCCTCGGGGGAACCACCGGTGCGCCCAGCCCTCGTTCTTCTCGCCGTGCTCGCGCCGGGCCAAGTGGCCCGGTCGCAGGGGCCTGAACGGATCGTCGCCGTCGGCGACGTCCACGGTGACTTTGCCCAGTTCACCACCGTCCTCCGCCAGGCGGCGGTCATCGATGACCGCCACCGCTGGATCGGGGGCCGGACGATCCTGGTCCAGACCGGGGACGTGCTCGACCGGGGCCCGGATTCCCGCCGGGTCATGGAACTCCTGATGACGCTCGAGTCAGAGGCCAAGCGGGCCGGCGGTCGGGTCCACGCGCTGATCGGCAACCACGAGGCGATGAACGTTCTTGGCGATCTCCGCTATGTCTCGGCCGGCGAGTACGAAGCGTTCCGGTCGCCCAACGCCGTGGCGCTCCGGGACCGGGTCTACAGCCGGATGTCGGATTCGAGCCGGCGCGCCGATCCCGGGTATCGCCAGACCTGGGATTCCGAACATCCCCTTGGCTGGGTCGAACACCGGCTCGCGTTCGAGGGCAATGGTCGGTACGGGACTTGGATCCGCCGCCACGACGCCCTCGTGAAGATCGGCGATTTCCTCTTTCTCCACGGCGGGATCGGCCCCAAGTACGTCGATCGGACGGTGGCCGACCTCAACGCCCGAATCCGGGAGGCGCTGACGAAGCCGGGCCCCGACCAGTCCATCGCCGATGACCCTGAGGGGCCGCTCTGGTACCGGGGGCTGGCCACCGGCAACGAATCCGAGCTGGCCGGGCACGTCGAGCAGGTGCTGGCCCAGTTCGGCGTCAAGCACGTCGTGATCGGGCACACGGTCACTCCGGGCGCGGTTCTTCCCCGCTTCGGCGGCCGGGTCATCATGATCGACGTGGGGCTCTCGGCGGCGTACGGGGGGCCACCCGCCGCCCTGGTGATCGAGAACGGGGTTCCCGCGGCCCTCCATCGGGGCACCCGGCTCGATCTTCCTCTCGATGGCGACCTGCTGCCGTACCTGCGGGCCGCGGCCGCGCTCGATCCGGCCCCATCCCGGCTGCAGAAGCTGATCGACCGACTCGAGGGCGCCGTGCCGGCGCCTCCCCGGTAACCCGCCGGTTGCCGCCCGAGCCGGCGGCAGGTGCAGGCCGTCCTCCGCTCGGGGGACGGGTGGTGTGCTGAGTTGAATCTGAAGAAAGTCTCACGTTCGTCACCCACAAGTCCGTCAGCCCACCTGCCGATACCAGAGGACAATCGCGACCCCCAGGGGTGAGTCATGGCACGTGGTGACGTTCGACCGACCGGCAAGGAACGCTTCTTCGACGAGGACGAGATCATCGTCAGCAAGACGGATCTCACCGGCAAGCTTACCTATGCCAACGAGGTCTTCCTCAAGATCGCCGACTACACCGAGGCCGAGGTGATCGGCATGCCCCACAGCATGATCCGGCATCCGGACATGCCGCGGGCGGTGTTCGCGCTGCTCTGGGAGTCGATTCAGGCTGGGCAGGAGATCTTCGCGTACGTGGTGAACCTCGCCAAGAATGGTGACCACTACTGGGTGCTGGCGCACGTGACGCCGACGGTCGACGCCCGGGGAACGATCACCGGGTTCCATTCGAACCGTCGGGTGCCTGATCGGAAAGCCGTGGACACGGTCCGGACGCTCTACGCCCGGCTTCGGGCCGAGGAGACCCGCCACGCCGACCGGCGGGCGGGCCTGGAGGCCTCGCGCGCGCTCCTCGACAAGGAGCTCGCCGCCGCCGGACTGTCATACCACGAATTCGTGTGGACCCTGGCCCCCGCCACGGTCTAGAGCGCCCAAAGGAGCAGTGACCGATGTCATTATTCTCGAAGTCGAAGCCCGTCGTCGCCGCCACGCCGGTGGCCACCGTGGTCGCCAACGCGAGTGACGATCGGGAGCTGGAGATCGCCGCCCTCAAGTCGGAGATCGCCCGGTACCGCAAGGGGCTGGCCGAGGCGACCCGGGTCTGTCGGGACGCGGCCCAGGGCAATCTCGAACCCCGGATGCTCAACGTCCCGGCCGACGGCGACCTGGCCGAGCTCTACCACAGCATCAACCAGATGCTCGACCTGACCGACGCCTTCGTCCGGGAAGCCGGCGCCGCGCTCCAGCATGCCAGTGACGACAAGTTCTACCGGCTGGTGCTGCTCCGCGGGATGCGGGGGTCGTTCCAATGGGGGTCGCGCCTGATCAATGACGCGATCGGCAAGATGGAGCAGAAGACCCGGCTGATCGTCGACGCGCGAGACAGCCGGCTGATGCTGGCCGACGAGTTCGAGCGGGTCATCAAGGAAATGGTCGACAACGTCGCCGCGGCCGCGACCGAGACCCGGTCCACCGCCGAAGCGCTGGCGCGGTCGGCGCAGGTGACGATGGAGCAGTCGAACGCCGCATCCAACAACTCCGCCAACGCGTCTCACAGCATGGCCACCGTCGCCTCGGCCACCGAGGAGATCGCGAGCACGGTCACCGAGATCGATCGCCAGGTCCGCGACGCTTCCAGCATTTCGCAGGCGGCGGTGATCGAGGCCGACAAGAGCAGCGCCACGGTCAACGGACTCGCCGAGGCGTCGGGTGACATCGCCCGGGTCGTCAATCTGATCAATCAGGTGGCGAGCCAGACCCGGCTGCTGGCCCTCAACGCGACCATCGAGGCGGCGCGGGTGGGCGAAGCGGGCAAAGGGTTTGCCGTGGTGGCGTCGGAAGTGAAGAACCTGGCCAGTCAGACCGCCAATGCCACGAAGGAAATCGAGCAGAAGGTCGGGGCGATCCAGTCCGCCACCGCCAATGCCGTCAGCGCGATCACCGCGGTGGCCGGAACCATCCGGCAGATGAATGAGATCTCGAACACGGTCACCCACGCGGTCGGGGAGCAGAAGGTCGCCACCAACGAGATCAGCCGGAGCATCCAGCAGGCGGCGCGGGACACCCACGGGATGGCGGACAGCATCGGAGCCGTCACCGAGGCCTCGCAATCGACCAGCGCGGCGGCGAGCCAGCTGGTGTCGGCGTCGGACGAGCTGTCCCGCCTGGCGGAACGGCTCCGCTCGGTGGCCGACGAATTCGTGGCGGAGATCCGCCGGCCCTAACGTCCGGCGCCGAACGCTTTGACGCGGGGCCCGGTCGTCGCCACGAACACGGCAAGGCCGAGCCCCGCGAGCGCGAGGCCCGACGCCGATCCAGCACCACGAGCCCGATCCCGCCATGCCGGCAGCCGATGGTGGCCCACGGCGCCCCCCGGCTCCACGCCATCCGCCGCCAAGCGCAGGCCCAGGAGCAGCGCCGCCAACGCGGTTCGGGCGAACCAGCGGTTCAGCGTGGGCATCGAGTCAGGGCGTCTTGTCTCGGAACATGAAGTACACGGCACCCAGGAGGCAGAGGCCGGCCCAGAGGAAATCGAGCCGGAGCGGTTGCCGCATGTAGAACACCGCGAACGGCACGAAGACGCTCAGCGTGATCACCTCTTGGAGGATCTTCAGCTGGCCGAGGTCGAGGGCGGTGTAGCCGATCCGGTTGGCGGGAACCTGGATCAGGTACTCGAACAGCGCGATGGCCCAGCTGATCAGCGCGGCGATCCACCAGGGCCGGTCGGCCAGGTTCTTGAGATGGGCATACCAGGCGAACGTCATGAATACGTTGGAGAGGATCAGCAGGAGGCTGGTGCGGGCGACGATCGAGAAAGACATGGCTCAGGCGGCCTCCGCGTGGGCACGAAAACGTTCGAACAGGGTGGCGACCGATTCGACCGCCCCGATAGTGGCGACGCTCCTCCCCGCCTGCCAGATGGCGGCGGCGGGGTCCGTCGATCGGCGGCCGATCGAGGTCCGCTTGAGATCGCGGAGGGATTTGAGCGCGTACCAGGCCCGGATCCACTTCTTGGTGCGGCGGCCCCGGAAGAGCCATCGCGCCACCGGACCGATGGTGGTGCCGATCCGGTCGATGTACGGGGTACGGATCACCGCCACCGGGACGCCGGAGAGCCGCTCGGTGTGGACGATGTCCTCCTCCCGGGCCGCGACGATGGCGTGTTTGTAGGCGTCGCTGGCGGTGCATTCGGGCGTGGCGATCAGGCGGGTGCCGAGTTGGACGCCGGCGTATCCGAGCCGGAGCGCCGCGACGAACTCTGGGGCGTCCCCGATCCCGCCGGCCGCCACGACCGGCAGACCGAGGTCGGTCAGTTGGGCCAGGAGCGCCTCCGGGCCGAGGGAACCCGAATGTCCGCCCGCCCGGCGGTTGACGGCGATGAGGCCGTGAACACCGCCGTCCCGACCCTTGAGCGCCCATTTCCTCTCGGTGACGTCGTGATAGACGATGCCGCCGACGGGGCTCACCCGATCCACCACCCAGCGCGGATTCCCGAGCGACGTCACGAAGAAGCGGACCCCCTCCTCGAGGGCGGTGTCGACCCATCCGATCATTCGTTCGTGATACGCCCGAGACGACGCTTCGATCAGCGCGTTCATCCCGATCGGCTTGGGGGTGAGCCGCCGGATGAGTCGGATGCCCTCCCGAAAGCGATGGCCGTGCACATAGGTGAGCGAGATCGGCTGGATGATGCCGATGCCGCCGGCCTCGGACACGGCGGCCACCAACTCCGGGTTGCTGCACGGATACATCGCGCCGCCGATGATCGGCAGGGCAATGCCGGCGTGGGTCGTGAGCGGAGTCGTGAGGTTCATCGGGCCAGCCGCCAGACGGTGCGCACCCGGCAGACGACGTCACCCGCGGCGTCGGTGATCGTGGTCTCGACCGGGTGATCGATCGGATCGGCGCCGACCGCGGGCACCGTGACCCGCGCGGACGCCGTGAGCGGTCCCCGGGCTTTTTTCAGGTACTCCGCGCCGAGGGTGGTGACGATTCCCCGGGTGCCGGGCTCGAGCGCAAGGGTCATGGCGAGGCCGCTGGTCATCTCGCCGACATTGACCAGAGCGACGGCGTGGACCGATCG
>CADEGB010000024.1:0-18762 GCA_902826755.1 uncultured Gemmatimonadota bacterium | reverse complement strand
CGACCTGGCTCGAGGTGAAGCACGGTGGCGCCGATGGTTCCGCTGTACGGCACGAACCAGCCGAAGAGCCGGCTGAAGAGCCACCGCCCGGCGGGAAGCGGCTCGAGCCGCCGCCACAGGCGGGCCAGTCGATCTCGGGGAGAAGTCATGGTCCAAGGTGCGCCAGCCGGCGTCTCCAAGTCAATGCCTTTCTTCACGATAGCTGCTCAACCCTGGCCTCCCGGGACCGATAACAGGGAAGACACCAGGAGAGGCCACGATGGGTCGGCTCGACATTCAGCCAACCGGAAGGGAACGGTTCTTCCCCGAGGACGAGCTCATCGTGAGCAAGACCGACCTCACCGGGAAGATCACCTACGCCAACCGGACCTTTCAGGCGGTGGCAGGCTACCGGGAAGAGGAGCTGCTGGGTCAGCCCCACAGCATCATCCGGCATCCGGACATGCCGCGGGCGGTGTTCGCGTACCTCTGGCAGACGATCGCGGCGGGCGACGAGGTCTTTGCCTACGTCAAGAACATGGGCAAGAGCGGAGACCACTACTGGGTCTTCGCGCACGTGACGCCCACCTTCGATCCCGTCTCGCGGGCGATCGTGAGCTACCACTCCTCCCGTCGAGTACCCTCCAGGAAGGCGGTCGACTCCGCGGCGGCCGTCTACGCGGCGCTATTGGCCGAGGAGGCGCGCCACTCCGATCGCCGCGCGGCGCTCGCCGCGTCGCTCGACCTCCTGACCCGGACCCTCCAGGGCGCCGGGATGGGCTACGAGCGGTTTGTCTGGACCCTCGACCCGGCGGTTGCCGCGGCCTGAGACCGGTTCCGCCGGAAGGTGCATCCGGCGACATTTCGGCCCAATGCAGCCCATCGGCCCTTCGGGGGACGTCGGCTTGATCGGGATCGCGGTCCAGCTCGCCGCCTGCGTGCTGGTCGCGGTCCTGATTCTCGGTCTCCGTCGCCAGCACCGCGATCGCGGGTACTTTGCCCTCTGGTCGTGGGGTTGGATCGCCATCTCCATCGCGATCGCCGCCGTCGCCGTTCGCTATCACGTGGTCCCGATGGTGGCGACCGAACCGGTCTCCCTGTCCACCGGGCCGTTGGTGGCGCCCCTCCACGCGCTGTATCAGGCCGGTAAGCTTGCCTTCTTCGGGTTCCTGCTCATCGGCATCGTGGCCCTGACCCGGGACCGCCCCGCCGCGCCCCGCGACCGGCTTGCCGTGGTGATCGCGGCCGGGATCCTCGGCGTTGCCTCGGTGGCGGTGACCCGCGACCTCAATCAACTGGTGATGGTCCAGGCGGCGATCGCGGTGCCCGTCCTGTTGGGGTCGATCTGGCAGTTGACCCGGTTGCCCGAGGAGCGGCGTCACCCCGGCTTACGGGTCTTCCTGATCGGCCTCCTGTTGCTCGCGGCGCAGTGGACACTCTACGTGCCCGGGTTTGCCCGAGCCGGTCTTCCGATCGACTCGGTCTGGGGTCGGATGCTCGCCTTCATGACGAGTTACAACTCCTTTCTCGATGCGGGCGTCTTGATCGTCGTCGGGATCGGGATGGCGCTGGTCCTGGTCGAAGACGATCACCACGAGACGGCGGCGGCCCAGGCCGCGCGGGTTACCCTCGAGTCCGCGGCCCGCGCCCGCCTCGGCGGGATTCTGGCCGCGGCGCACGACGGGATTCTGACGCTCGACGCCACCCGCGTCGTGGACCTCGCCAACCCGGCGGCGGCGCTGCTGTTCGGCCACGGCACCGACTCGATCCGAGGGCGTCCCTTCGATCGATTCCTCGGCGAATCGGATCGCGCCCCGCTCTGGGACGCCTTGGCCACGGGCACCCGCCGGTCGGAGGCAAACCCGCCGGCGGCGGTGCGGCGTGAGGTGGTGGGCCTCCGCGAATCGGGCGACGCGTTTCCGATGGAGTTGTCGGTGTCGTCGTTCGGTGAGGGCGCCGAGCGAGGGTGGGTCCTGGTGGTGCGCGATCTCACCGAGGTGATTCGCGCCCGGGATGACCAAGAGCGGGTGATGACCCAACTCGCCCACACCGCCCGCCTCGAGGCCGTCGGCCGGATGGTGTCCGGCGTGGCGCACGAACTCAACAACCCGCTCACGGCGATCATGGCGTTTGCCCAGGATCTGGCGGCGGCCGCCCGCTCCGACGAGGATCGGGACGCGTTGACGGTCATCGTCCAGCAGGCGGAGCGATGCCGGGTCATCGTCGGCGACCTCCTGATCTTTGCGCGGAGCCGGCGGGAGGAGCGGCGCCGGGTGGCGCCCGGAGATCTGGTGTCCCGGGTTTCCCGGGTGTTCGGCCGGGAATCGAACCGCCATCAGGTGGGGTTCGACGTGGACGTGGCCCCCGATCTGCCGCCGATCGAGGTCGACGCCACCGGCATGGAGCAGGTCCTGACCAACCTGCTCACCAACGCCTTCCAGGCGTCGCGGCCAGGCGGCCGGGTGAGCCTCGCCGTCTCGGCCGCGGATGGCCGGATCGTGTTCGAGGTGGCCGACTCCGGTCCGGGAATCTCGGCGGAGGCCATGCCGCGTCTGTTCGAGCCGTTCTTCACGACCAAAGGTCCCGGCGAAGGGACCGGGCTCGGGCTCTCGGTGTCGCATGCGATCGTGTCCCAGCATGGCGGCATCATCGACGTCGACAACGGTGGCTCGTCGGGCGGCGCCCGGTTCCGAATCCGGCTGCCGTTCGTGGAGCGCCGCCACGGCGACCCGCCGGTCGCCGGTGCCGCCGCCGACCAGGCCCGGCCAGGACGGGCGCTCATCGTCGACGACGAACCGGCCATCCGGGTCGCGGTCCGCCGCTCGCTGGAGCGACGCGGGTGGCAGGTCGACGAAGCGGCCGACGGCGCCGAGGCGTGGCTCCGGATCGACGTGGGCGGCCGGCCGGCGGATTTCGACGTGGTGATTACGGACCTCCGCATGCCGGGCATGTCGGGGATCGAGTTGGTGGATCGGATGCGCGCCGTCCATCCGGGGCTGGCCGATCGGACCATCGTGATCACCGGCGACACCGCGTCTCCCGCGGTGGCCGAGTTTCTCGGCCGCTTGGCCACCCCTCATCTGCAGAAACCTTTCGACGTCCGCCAACTGATCGAGATCGTCGATCGGGTTCGGATGGGAGCGCAACCATGATCGCCCTTGGCTTTTCCCTGGCCCTCTTGATCGGCGTCATTCTCGGTCTGCTGGGCGGGGGCGGTTCGATCCTGACGGTGCCGGTGTTGGTGTACGCGCTCCATGTGCCGATCAAGCAGGCGGTGCCGATGAGCCTGGTGGTGGTCGGCGTCACCAGTCTGTTCGGGGTGGCCAACCATCGGCGAAACGGAAACATCCGGTGGGACGCGGCGATCGCCTTCGGGCCCGCCGCGGTCATCGGGGCCTTCGTGGGCACCCGCCTCGCGGGGATGGTCTCGGGCCGGTTTCAACTCACGCTCTTTGCCGTCCTGATGCTGGCCGCGGCAGTCTCGATGTTCTTCGGGCCCTCCGACGACGCGACCCGGGACCCGGCGGAGCAGGCGCCGGGTCGATCGCCCTCGATCATCGCGTTGATTGGTGCCCTCGTCGGGATGTTGACGGGTTTGGTCGGCGTCGGCGGAGGATTCATGTACGTGCCCGCGCTGGCGCTGTTGGGTGGGCTGCCGATCCGCCAGGCCATCGGGACCAGCCTGGTCCTGATCATCCTGAGTTGCGCGGCGGGGTTCCTGGGTTACCTGGGTCGAGTGGCGTTCGATTTGCAAGCCACGGTACTTTTCATTGCGCTTGCGACCATCGGGGTGGGGGTGGGCAGTCGGTTGGTCGGTCGGGTTCCCCAACCACTCCTTCGCAAGGCGTTTGCCGTGTTGCTGGTGGCGATGGGCATGCTCGTGTTGTTAAAGCCACGCTGAGGATTCTGTCATGTATTTCCGGCGCTTCTATGACGAACCGCTGGCACAGGCCAGCTATCTGATCGGTTGTCAGGCCAACGGCACGGCCGTGGTGATCGATCCCGCCCGGGTCATCGCTCCGTATCTCGAGACGGCCGCCACCGAGGGACTTCGAATCGTGGCGGTCACTGAAACCCATATCCACGCCGACTTTCTGTCCGGCCTTCGCGAACTGGCGGCAGCGACCGGCGCCACCAAGTACCTGAGCGGCTGCGGCACGCCCGAATGGCAATATGGCTTCCGAGGCGAGCCGGACACCGTGGTCCTGGCCGACCGCGACGTGATCACCATCGGCAACATCAGGATCCAGGCCGTCCACACGCCCGGCCACACGCCGGAACATCTTGCCTTCCTGGTGACCGACGGGGCCACGGCCGACGATCCCATCGGTGTCGTCACCGGCGATTTCGTCTTTGTCGGCGATGTCGGCCGTCCCGATCTACTCGAAAAAGCGGCTCGGATCGCGAACACGGCGGAACTCGGGGCGCGGCAGCTGTATCGGAGCCTGGACTGGTTCAAGGGATTGCCTGACTATCTCCAGGTCTGGCCCGGTCATGGTGCGGGTTCCGCGTGCGGCAAGGGTCTCGGCGCCATGCCACAGACGACGGTTGGGTACGAGCGCCGTTTCAACTGGGCGTTGGGGATCGACACCGAGGCCGAGTTCGTCCGCCAAGTGCTGGCGGGCCAACCGGAGCCGCCCCGGTACTTTGCCCGGATGAAACAGGTCAACCGCGATGGGCCGCCGGTGCTCCGCTCCCTGCCGGCGCCAACCGGACTGTCGCCCGACCTGATCAAGGCGGCCCTCGCCTCCGGTGAGGCCGTCGTCGATGCCCGGTCGGCCGCGGATTTCGCGGCCGGGCACATTCCCGGCACGCTCAACATCCCGATGTCGAAGAGCTTCACGACCTACGCGGGGTCCTTGTTGCCGTACGACCGCCCGCTTCATTTCATCCTCCCCGATCGGTCCGAAACGGCGGTGAGCGAGTTGGTGCGGGATCTGGTGTCGATCGGCTTTGACCGGGTTGGCGGCGTGGCCGGGGCGTCGGTCGTGTCGGCCTGGGGGGCACCGCTCGGCACCCTCCGAGAGGTGTCCGCCCGGGAGTGGAAGGAGCGGGTTGGAAACGGGACCGTGGTGATCGATGTCCGGAACCGAACGGAATGGGACGGTGGCCATCTGCCGGGAGCCCGGTTGATCCCGCTCCCGGAGCTCCTGGAGCGGCTCGACGAGGTTCCGCTGGATGCCGATCTCTTGCTCCAGTGCCAGTCCGGGGGTCGCTCCGCCATTGCGGCCAGCGTCCTCAAGGCGACTGGGCGGCCCCGGGTTGCCAACCTCGTCGGCGGCTTCTCGGCGTGGGTGGCTGCCGGAGGTCAGGTCGAGCGGTAACCAGGAGGACCTGAGCGGCTGGCTCGCCCCCGGTCAGCGGTGCAGACCGGGGGCTTTCCATTTCCTCGAACGCCCATGTTGGCGCCATTATGGCAGCCCTGGGCGCCAATTTGGCCGCCTTTCCTGGGCATGGCCGCTGCAAGAGTGGTTCGCCAGTTTCGGTCGCCGAATCGGTTCGGCGGCTGCAGACAAATCCCAGACTGAGGAGGGTGTACCATGTCGGTTCGTTGGGCGGCGCGTCCGGCTCAGCCGGTGAACAGCTGGCGAGAGATCAACCGAGTCATCGACGAGACGTTCGGCCTCGGCAACGGTGCGGACGGGTGGTTCGACCGAGCCTGGGCGCCGGCGGTCGACGTGACCGAGGATCAGAAGGCGTACGTCATTGCGCTCGAGGTGCCCGGGGTCAAGCCGGAGGAGGTCAAGATCCACCTCGACGGCAACCGGCTCATCGTGTCGGGCGAGAAGAAGCAGGAAGTTGAGGAGCGGACCGACCGGCTCCACCGGTTCGAGCGCCGGTTCGGCAGCTTCTCGCGGACCTTCACGTTGCCGGACACGGTCAACACGGAGGCGATCGAGGCGCGGACTCAGCACGGCGTCCTGACCCTGACCCTTCCCAAGAGCGAAAAGGCCCAACCAAGGACCATCCCGGTTAACGCGTCCTGACGTCGTACCTGCGACGGATCGCGTCGACCACCAAGGGGGGCGGGCGAAAGCCCGTCCCCTTCCTCTTTCCGGCCAAGGGTGGGGCTACCAGAGCCAGGTAACGACGCGCATCGCGAAATCGAGGGCGGCTACGCCGATCGGTAGCATGGTCAGGCCGATCGAGAAGAGCAGCCCCTGCCGGAACAGCACCGGGCCGATGGCCGGTGGGTTGTCCTTCCACCAAGCGTTGAAGAGGAGTTCGATCATCCATCCAGAGGTGTAACAGAGGTTGGCCACCACGCCGAACGCCACCGCCGCCACCAGGGGCATCGGACCGTGGCTTCGGGGTGGGAGCCACCCGAACAGGTTCACCACCAGCATGGAGAGCACCCCGGTGCTCCCGACGATCAGGTTGAACGCCAACCGCCGTCGCTCCCACCAGCTGATGACGGTGGCGGGCCGCCGCGATGGCGTCGGCGGAGGGTACAGCAGGCGGACCAAGGCCGACACGGGGCGCTCTCATTCCGTTGGGGACCTCCCAAGGTAGCTAACAAGTACTTTGCTGTACAGAGTGCATGATCCACCAGCCGGCCGCCGAGTGCCGGAAGGCCGCGCGGATCAGCGTGGGCTGCCTTCCCAAGCGGGCCCCCAGCGATAACTTCCCACAATGCGCGCCCGACGTTCGCAACCCCTGCTTCAGGCGCTGATGCCGCTCCTGGCACTCTACCTGTTGCTCCAGCTGATGCTGCTCCAATGGCGGGCCGCCGGGAAGTAGCCTCGGTCGAGCCGCCGCGTTTCCGGAGACATTCATGGTGATCCGATTTGCCGCCGGCTGGGCCGCGGCCGTCGTCATGGCCACAGTCGCGCCTGCCCAGGAAGCCACCCCAATCCGGCAATCGACCCTGACACCGGAAACGGCCGGCGCGCCGCTGCCCTTTACCCTCGAGGACGCGACCCGCGACGATCGGTGGCTTGGTCTCGAGGCTAAGGACCCCCGGTGGGCACTCGACGGTTCCGGGGTGTTTTTTCGCTGGCATCGCCGTCCGGTCGTCGGGCAGGATCCTCAGGCGGATCCCTGGTTCTTCGTCTCACGGGACGGGCGGACCGCTCGTGAGCTTGGCCCGGCTGAGCGGGTACCCGCCCGGGCGCCAAGCGTCAGCGGGAACGGCGCGGTATCCGCCTGGGCGGACGGCCGCTCGCTCCTGGTGCACCGCCGGGGGGATGGCGCGGCAGTCGGGCGCGTGGTGGTCACGCTTGGTGCTCCACTCCGCGAGGTGACCGTGTCGGCGGACGGCGGTCTGGTGCAGTTCTCGATGGGCGAGGATCGCTTTGGTGTCGAGCTCGAGTCCGGCCAGCTCCGTCAGCTGACCCGCCGCCATCTCGTCAGCGGGCCGCTCCGCTCGGCTGCCCGGTGGCTCCTCGATCAGCAGCGGGAGCTGTTTGGCCGGGTCCGCGACGCCGAGGCAATCGCGGGCCAGGCTGCCGCCCGTGGCCGGCGGGACGGACCGCAGGCGATTCCGGTGGCCTCCGGGGTCGAGTTGGAGCAGGTCCAACTCGCCCCCAATGGTCGCTTCGTGACGTTCGTGGCCCGCACCCTTGCGAAGCCGCCGTCCGTCACGTCGTATCTCGACTACGTCACCGCGTCTGGGTTCGCGGAGCACAAACTCTCTCGCGGCAAGGTGGGCGAACCGCAGGACGGCTTCCGTCTTGGGATGGTGCCGGTCGACCCCGCCGTGGATCCGGACAGCCTGTCGGTGGCCTGGATCGATCTGCCGGAGGCGGGGGGCCGGCCGACCTTCGTTCACGGTCCATTCTGGAGTCGCGATGGGCGGAGGGCGGTGGTGCAGTTCGCAAGCGCCGACTGGCACGATCTCTGGATCGCCGAACTCGACTGGGCTACCGGTCGGACCCGGGTGCTGACCCATGAGCGGGACGAGGCCTGGCTGGGTGGGCCGGCCATCGTGTCGAGTCGTGGCGCGCCCGCGTTGCTCGAGTGGTTGCCGGACGGGCGCCTGGTGTTCGCTTCCGAGCGAACCGGGTGGAGTCACCTGTATTCCATCGAACCCGACGGCGCCGTTCGAGCGTTGACCAGCGGGCCCTGGGAAGTGCGGGGCGCCGAATTGTCGCGCGATGGTTCAACGTGGCTCATCGCGGCCAGCCGCGACGGCGCGTCGGACGACCATCTTTACCGAATGCCGTCGGCGGGTGGCGAGATGGTCCGCCTGTCGACCGAGCCCGGCCGTCACGTCGGCACCCTGTCGCCAGACGGACAACGGGTGGCCGAGCTCTACGGCAACGCGACGGCCCTGCCGGACCTCTTCCTCCGCGACGCGATGGCTGGCGCCCCCGCGATCCGGGTGACGGTAAGCGGGACCGACGAGTTCGTCCGCCGGCGCTTCGTCAAACCCGAGATCGTGTCCGTAACGCATCCGGATGGGAAGCCGGTCTGGTTCTCCGTCTATCGCCCCGCCCGGCCCAACGCCGAGCGGGCAGCGGTGGTGCATGTCCACGGGGGCGGGTATCGACACTTCACTCACCGGGGCTGGTCGGTGTACGGATACGGACTCCACGTGGGGATGATTCATCACCTGCTCGAGCAGGGCTACGTGGTCATGGACTTCGACTACCGCGGCGGGGCGGGTTACGGCAGGGATTACCGGACCGACATCTACCGGTCGATGGGACAGAAAGACATCGACGGCGTCCTTCCCGCCATCGACTACCTCGTTGCGCGGCACGGCGTCGATCGGCGGCGGGTCGGAGTGTACGGGGTATCGTACGGCGGGTTCTTCACGTTGATGGCCCTGTTCCGGCACCCGGGGGTGTTCGCGGCCGGGATCGCCAACGCGGCGGTGACGGACTGGGCCCACTACTCGCACGACTGGACGGCCCCGATCCTCGGCGTTCCGGCCGATGACCCGGCGCCGTATCGGCTCTCGAGTCCGATCTACCACACCCGGGGGCTCGCCGATCCGCTCCTGATCACCCACGGGTTGATCGACGACAATGTCGAGTTTCAGGACGCCGCCCGGCTGACCCAGAAGCTGATCGAGGACGGCAAGTCGTTTGAAGTGATGTACTACCCCACCGAGCCGCACACGATTCAGACCGAGGCGAGCCGCCTCGACTACACCCGGCGAGCGATGGACTTCTTTGCGCGTCACCTCCGTGGCCGACGGCCATGATCGGCATCATCGGAGGCAGCGGGCTCTCCCGGTTCGACGGGCTCGAGCAACCGACGTGGCGGCGGGTTGAAACGCCCTGGGGCGACCCTTCGGGAGAGCTCCTGCTCGGCCGGCTCGACGGGGCGCCGGTGGCGTTCCTGCCCCGGCATGGGATCGGGCACCGGATTCCGCCGACCGAGATCAACTACCGCGCCAATATCGCCGCGCTCAAGGCCGTCGGGGTCACCGATGTCATTTCGCTCAGCGCGGTCGGATCACTGCGGGAGGACCTCGCCCCGGGCACGTTCGTGATCGTCGATCAATTCGTCGACCGGACGTTTGCGCGGGCCAAGTCGTTCTTCGGCACCGGGCTGGTTGGCCACGTATCGGTGGCCGACCCGGTCTGTCGCCGGCTCGGGGATCGGATCGAGGCGGCCGCCCGCGACTTGGCATTGCCGTATTCCCGCGGGGGGACCTACGTCGTCATGGAAGGGCCGCAATTCTCGACTCGGGCCGAATCGGCGCTCCACCGGGGATGGGGGTTGTCCGTGGTCGGGATGACCAACATGCCGGAGGCCAAGCTCGCCCGCGAGGCGGAGCTCTGCTACGCCACGGTGGCGATGGTGACGGACTACGATTGCTGGCACCAAGGCCATGGCGACGTGACGGTCGACATGGTGGTCGGGGTGCTGCTGAAGAACGCCGAATCGGCTCGTCGCCTCGTCAGGGCCGTGGTGCCGCGGCTCGTCCCGCGGCCGGTCGGGTGTCCGGCAGGATGTGACCGGGCGCTCGATGGCGCCATCATGACCGCGCCCGACGCTCGGGATCCCGCGGTGGTGGCCCGGGTCCGCGCCATTGCCGGACGGGTTTTGTGACCGACCTCCACCGCCTCATTCGGACGATCCCGGATCATCCCAAGCCGGGGATCCTCTTCCGCGACATCACCACGCTGCTGGCCGACGGTCCCGGATTTGGCCGGTTGATCGGGATTCTGGCCGAGCGGTATCGATCGGAGCGGATCGCCAAGGTGGCCGGGATCGAGGCCCGGGGCTTCATTGTCGGCGGCGCGCTCGCCGAGCGGTTGGGCGCCGGGTTCATTCCGATCCGGAAGCGGGGCAAGCTCCCGGCCGCGACGATCGGGCACGACTACGAACTCGAGTACGGCACCGATCGGGTCGAGATTCATCGCGACGCGCTCGCGCCCGGCGAACGGGTGCTGCTGGTCGACGATTTGATCGCCACCGGCGGTACCGCGTTGGCCGGACATACCCTGCTCGCGAATCTCGGAGCCGTCGTGGTCGAGGCCTGTTTCGTGATCGACCTGCCGGACCTCGGCGGTCGGGCTCGGCTCGAACGGGCCGGCTGTCCGAGCTTTGCGGTCATGACCTTTCCGGGTCACTGATGCGAGTCGGCGACCGGTGGTACCGGACCATTTGGCTCGACGACGACGGGTGGTCGGTCCTGATCATCGATCAGACGGCCCTGCCGGGCGAGTTGGTGGTCCTGCGGTTGACGGAGGTCGAGCAGGTGGCCGAGGCGATCCGGACGATGCGGGTCCGGGGGGCTCCGCTGATCGGCGTGGCGGCGGCGTACGGCGTGGCGTTGGCGCTTCGGTCCGATCCCGGCGACGAGGCACTCCGCGGTGGCGTGGGGATGCTGGCTGCCACTCGACCGACCGCGGTCAATCTCCACTGGGCCCTCGAGCGAGTCGACCGGGAGCTCCGCCGGCTCGAGCCGGAGGCTCGCGGGGCCGCGGCGTATCACTTGGCCGGGGCGATGGCGGACGAGGACGTGGCCACCTGTCAGAGGATCGGGGAGCACGGTGAGCGGTTGATCCGGGCGTGCTGGGAAGCGCTTGGCCACGGCCGCCCGATGGAGGTGCTCACGCACTGCAACGCCGGCTGGTTGGCTGCGGTCGATTGGGGGACCGCGCTCGCGCCGATCTACCGGGCGCACGATGCCGGCATTCCGCTCCACGTCTGGGTCGACGAGACCCGGCCGAGGAACCAGGGGCTGTTGACCGAGTGGGAGCTGGCGCGGCATGGGGTCCCGCGGACCGTCGTGGTCGACAATGCCGGCGGGCATCTGATGCGGACCGGACGGGTCGACCTCTGTCTGGTCGGCACCGACCGCACGACTCGGACCGGCGACGTCGCGAACAAGATCGGGACCTATCTCAAGGCGCTGGCGGCGCACGACAACGGGGTCCCGTTCTATGTGGCGGCGCCGTCTTCGAGCATCGACTGGCAGCTGACGGATGGCGCCGCGATTCCGATCGAGGAGCGCGGCGGGGGAGAACTCGGTCTGGGTGCCGACGTGCCGGTGGCGAATCCGGCGTTCGACGTCACGCCAGGGCGGCTGATCACCGGCCTGGTGACCGAGCGGGGAGTTGCGGCCGCCACGGCCGCCGGCCTTGCCACCCTTTTTCCGGAGCGGTACTCGTGATCCATCGCGCCGAACGGGATCTGGTGCTCGAGGCGGCGCGCCGAACGGTAGCGCTCCGACTGACCCACGGCACGTCCGGCAACGTCAGCGCCCGAGTGGCCGACGGCATGGCCATCACGCCGAGCGGCCTGGACTACCAGAGCCTGATCCGGGAGGATGTGGTGATGATGGCGCTGGACGGGACGCCCGAGCCGGGTCAGACGCGGGTGCCTTCGAGCGAGTGGCGGATGCACGCGGCCATCTACCGGGCTCGGGCCGACGTCCGGGCCATCGTCCACGGTCACTCGCCGGCCGCCACCGCGGTGGCGTGTCTGGGACGCGACATCCCGCCGTTCCACTACATGATTGCGGTGGCCGGGGGCGACTCGATCCGGTGTGCGCCCTACGCGCCCTTCGGCACCGAGGCCCTCGCGGCGCTCGCGCTCGGCGCCTTGTTCGATCGACGGGCGTGTCTGCTGGCGCACCACGGACTCCTGGCGGTCGGGGCCACGATGGACCAGGCGCTGGCGGTGGCCGCCGAGACCGAGTTCCTGGCCGAGCTGCTGCTCCGACTCCTGCCCTTGGGCGAGCCGCGGGTTCTCTCTCCAGCACAGCTCGCGGATGTTCTCGAGCGGTTTCGTCACTACGGCCAGCGGGGCCCCGGCTGACCAATCGGGCCAGTGCGGTCTTGCTTCTCGTTCGAGCCAGGCGCAAACTTGCGGCGCCTCTCCTCTTTCCCCGGCTCTCTCATGCGCCTCCTCGTCGCTTCACTGCTTCTCGGTCTGGTTTCCGCCTGCGGGGGTCCGGCCGGGCCGGCCGGCACCACGATCACCAACGTCCGGATCATCGACGGCAGCGGCGGGCCGGAGCGGAACGGCGCCGTTCGAATCGTCGGTGACAGCATCGTCGCCGTCGGCGAGGTCACGCCGGCCCGAGGCGACTCGATCGTCGACGGCGGGGGGCTGGTCCTGGCACCCGGCTTCATCGATACCCACAGTCATCACGACTGGGGCCTGGACCGGACGCCGGACGCGCTCGCGGCGGTGAGTCAGGGGATCACCACGATCATCGCGGGTCAGGACGGCGGCCATCCGATGCCGGTGGCCGCCGCGATGGACTCGTTGACGCGGAACCCGCCGGCCCTCAACGTGGCCTTTTACGCCGGTCATGGAACGATCCGCTCCGCCGTCATGGGCGACGACTTCAAGCGGCCGGCTCGAGCCGAAGAAGTCGATTCGATGCGTCGGCTCCTCGAACGGGAACTCGCGGCGGGGGCGCTGGGCCTCTCGACGGGTCTCGAGTATGACCCCGGGATCAACTCCGATCGGTCGGAGGTCATGGCTCTGGCAAAGGTCGCGGCCGCCGCCGGCGGTCGATACATCAGCCACATCCGGAGCGAGGATCGGTGGTTTTTCGAGGCGATCGACGAGATCATCGCGATCGGCCGGGAGGCAAAGCTCCCGGTTCAGATCAGCCACCTGAAGCTCGCGATGATTTCTCTGTGGGGCCGCACCGACAGTCTGTTCCGGGTCCTCGAGGCCGCCCGGGCCAGCGGCGTCGACATTACCGCCGACGTGTACCCGTATACGTACTGGCAGTCGACCCTCCAGGTGCTCTTTCCCAAGCGAGACTTCGACAATCGGGCCGAAGCGGACAAGGTGCTGCGGGAAATCGCCAAGCCGGACGGTCTCCTGATTGGCGACTATCTCCCCAACCGCGCGTATGCGGGCAAGACGGTGGCGGAGATCGCGGTCCTTCGGAGCGAGGATCCCGCCAGCACGCTGATGGGGCTGATCCGGGAGTCGATTGCCTGGGAAAAGGCCAACCCAGATTCGGGCGGCAGTGAGAGCGTGGTGGCGACGAGCATGGACGACGCCGACGTGGCCCGCCTGCTGGCCTGGGAGCACACCAACGTCTGCTCCGATGGCACCTTGGACGGGGCGCATCCGCGCGGGTTCGGCGCGTTTCCCCGCGTGTTGGGTCGGTTCGTTCGGGAGGGCAAGGTGATGTCGCTGGAGTCCGCCGTGGCCAGGATGACCAGCTTGGCGGCCAAGCACATGGGGCTGGCCCGCCGGGGCATGATCGCGTCCGGCCACCACGCGGATCTGGTGTTGTTCGACCCGGCCACCGTCATCGATCGGGCGACGCCGGCTGAGCCACACCTCGTGTCGACGGGGATCGTTCGCGTCTGGGTCAACGGCCAGACGGTCTGGCAGGATGGCCGAACCCAGGCCAACCGTCCCGGGCGGGTGATCCGCCGGGGCGACCGATGACGTTCGCCGATCGCGTCCGGGAAGCGGAGCGCCGAATCCGTCCCCACGCGCGGGAAACCCCGCTACTCCACTCGCCCGCGTTGTCGGAGCAGGCCGGAACCCGGGTGTATCTCAAGCTGGAGAATCTCCAGCACACCGGTTCGTTCAAGCTCCGCGGCGCCCTGAACAAGATGCTCTCTCTGGCGCCCGCCGACCGGGCTCGGGGTGTGGTGACGGCCTCGACCGGCAATCATGGCGCGGCCACCGCGTACGCCGGCCGGCTCACGGGGGTGACCCCGATCGTGTTCGTGCCTCACGGGGCGGCGCCCAGCAAGGTGGAACGGATCCGCGCCCTGGGCGGCCGGGTCGAATTCCATGGAACGGACTCGAGCGAGACGGAGCGGCATGCCCGGGCCGAGGCGGAGCGGACGGGGCAAGTGTTCCTGTCGCCTTACAACGACTGGGATGTGATGGCGGGGCAGGGGACGATCGGGCTCGAACTCGAACGGCAGTGCCCCGGTCTGGGCGTCGTGATCGTGGCGGCTGGCGGAGGCGGCCTGATCGGCGGGATCGCGGGGTATCTGAAGGCGGTCCGGCCGAACGTCGCCATCGTCGGGTGCAGTCCCCGGAACTCGGCCGTGATGGTGGCCTCGGTTCGCGCGGGGGCCATCCTCGATCTGCCGTCGGAGCCGACCCTGTCCGACGGCACCGCCGGGGGGGTGGAGCCGGGTACGATCACCTTCGAGTACTGCCGCGATCTGGTCGACGGTTACGATCTGATCGACGAGCCGGCCATCGAGGCCGGGATGCGGCTTGCGTTCGAGGCGGAACGGCTGATCATCGAGGGCGCGGCCGGCGTGGCCATCGCCAGCGCGCTGACCGAGCCGGCCCGGTGGGCCGGACGAGACGTGGTGGTGGTGCTCTGTGGTGGCAACGTGGGGCTCGACCGGTGGTGCCCCCTGATGACCGCCCCCCGCCGTTAGGCGGGGGGGATCCGGAGGGTGACCTGGTCGCCGGGGCTCACGGTAATCTCGTCGGACACCGGGGCCCGGTTGCTCCCGATCGGATCGGCCTGGAAGCGGAGGGTGGTCAGGGTCCGGACCAGATACTTCGGCAGCGTGAACCGGTTGGTCGAGTTGCCGGTGACGGTGCCGAGGCGGACCCGGCGCCCGCCTTCGAGGACGTAGATCGTCATGTCCGGGAAGGCCTGGTTTTCCACCATCAGCATGGTGGGCGCGTTGGGGTCGATGTCCGTTTCCACCGGCCGGTTGCAGCCGGCCAGGCCAGCCAAGCTGGCCGCGAGTAGCGTCCGAACGACTATCGATGCCATCTTCATCCTCCTCCATGCCACCGCTCCGACCCGACCACTGCTCCGTCGCCAACCTGACACGGCAGCGCGGGGCCTCCCCTGAATCCCCGATGGACGCCCGATGACCGACGCGCCTCCCACGCTGGCGGCCATTGCCGCCGCCGCCACCCGCCTCGCCCCATTCGTCCGGGAAACCCCGGTCTGGGAATGGCGGGATGACCTGCTCCGGCGGACGCTGGGGCCGGGAACCGACGTAATCCTCAAGCTGGAGTTGTTCCAGCAGTCGGGGACGTTCAAGGCCCGTGGCGCCGTCATGAACATACTCGCGCTGACCGCCGACGAGATCAAGCGAGGCGTCACGGCGGTGAGCGCGGGCAACCACGCCGCCGCCGTGGCCTACGCCGCCGCCACCGTCGGGACTACCGCCAAGGTCGTGATGCCGAAGACCGCGAGCCCCGCGCGGGTGGCGGTCTGCCATCGGTTCGGCGCGGAGGTGGTACTGGCGGAGGACGTGGCGGAGGCGTTTGCGCTGGTGAAGGAGATCGAACGGTCCGAGGGGCGGTCGTTTGTTCACCCGTTCGAGGGGATCCGGACGGCCACCGGGACCGCGACGCTGGGCCTGGAACTGATGCGGCAGCTCGACAACCTCGATGCGGTGGTCGTGCCGATCGGCGGGGGCGGGTTGATCGGCGGGGTGGCGGCCGCGGTGAAGCAAATCCGGCCCGGGTGTCTCGTCTATGGCGTGGAGCCGCGCGGGAACGATGTCATCAAGCGCAGTCTGGCCTCGGGGCGGCCGGAGCAGGCGGCCAACGTGGCGACGATCGCTGACAGTCTGAGTCCTCCGTTTGCCCTCCCGTACAGTCTGGGTCTGATTCAGCGGTTCGTCGACGACGTCGTCCTGGTCGACGATGACGAACTGACCGAGGGGCTCTATCTCCTCTTCGATCGAATGAAGCTGGCGGTCGAGCCCGCCGGCGCGGCCACCACCGCGGCGCTGCTCGGGCCGCTTCGCGACCGGATCGCCGGCCGGCGGGTGGGCCTGGTGGTGTGCGGCGCCAACATCGACCCGTCCCGGTTCGGGCAGTTCCTCGAACGCGGGGCCGCCCGGTGGCGCGAACGCTCCTGATCTTCGCCATTGCCTGCGGAGCGACGCTCCTCAGTGCGATGAGCGGCGGCAGTTCTTCGTTGCTGACGACCCCAACGTGGATCGCCCTCGGGGTGCCGTTGCCGGTGGCGGTGGGAACCGACAAGATCGCGGGCACGTTCTGGACCCTCGTCGGTGCCCGCAACTATCTCCACCGCCGGCCGATCGACTGGCCACTGCTGTTCGGGATGATCGGGGCCGGGATCGTGGCGGCGGTGCTGGGCGCTCTGGTCACCGCGGCGGTCGACCCCGAACGCCTCGAGCGGATCGTCGGGGCGATCATCCTGGTGGTGGTGGTCGGCGTCGGCCTTCGGCCGGCGTTCGGCGCGGTCGAGACGGCGCCCCGCCCCGGGCGCGGTCCCCTGGTGGCGCTGGCCGTGCCGCTCGGGTTCTACGAGGGTCTGCTCGGGTCCGGCAATTCGATCGTCACCACCCTGCTCCTCTGCGCCGGCCGCGGATTCGATCTGCTCCGGGCCCTCGGTCACTACTATCTGATCGCGGCGGCGTGGTGCGGGGTTGCCGCGACGACGTACTGGGCTCAAGGGGCGTTCGACGCGACTCTGGCGGTCCCGGCCACCGCCGGTGCCGTGGTGGGTGGGTACCTCGGATCCCGCCTGGGCAATCGGTTCGGCGCCCGGGCGGTTCGAGGTATCTTCCTCCTGGCCGGAACGATCCTCGCGACCAAACTGCTGCTGGGATGGTGACGTTCGATGCTGGCCATGGTGCTCTATGCCCTCATTCTGGGCGGCCTCGGCGTGCTGTTCGTGGCCGCGCTTGGCGCGCTGCGCGAGGCCGTCCGGCAGCGGGCCAGGCCGCGAGGGTTTCTGGTGGCGCTCGGGGCCGCGCTGGTTGCCCTGGTCGGCATCTGGGCCATGCTGGTCTGAACGGGGAGACGCCGTCATGACCGACGCGGTGATCATCGAACGTGCCACCCTCGCCGACCTCGACCGGGTGGTTCCCCTGTTCGACGCCTATCGCCAGTTCTATCGCCAGCCCTCCGAGCCCGACCGGGTCCGCGGATTCCTGGCCGACCGGCTGCGGAACGGCGATTCGATCGTGCTCCTCGCGGCGAAGGCGGGAGTGGCCGTCGGTTTCGTCCAGCTCTACCCGATGTATTCGTCGGTGTCGATCGGCCGCTCGTTCGTGCTCAACGATCTCTTCGTGGCCGAGGCGGGACGGGGTCACGGCGTCGGGCGGGCGTTGCTCGAGCGGGCCGCGGCGGTGGGGCGGGAGGCCGGGGCGCTCTATCTCGAGCTGGCCACGGCCGTCACCAACCATCCGGCGCAGCGCCTCTACGACCGCGCCGGGTGGACCCGCGATACCGAGTTCCATCACTATGCCCTCGACCTGCGCTGACTGATCATGACCGCCGGCGGCTTTCCGGACCACTTTTCGTCCCGTGCCTCGAGTTACGCGACCTATCGGCCGACGTATCCGCACCGGCTCTTCGAGTGGATCGGCGAACGGTGCGTGGCCCACGACACCGCGTGGGACTGCGCCACCGGCAGCGGACAGGCGGCCCTGGGGCTGGCGCATCTCTTCCGCCACGTCATCGCCACCGACGCGAGCGCGTCTCAGGTCGAGCACGCCAAGCACGCACCCAACGTCGAGTATCGGGTCGCTCCGGCCGAGGCCAGCGGGTTGCCCGATCGCTCGGTCGACTGCGTCACGGTGGCCCAGGCGCTCCACTGGCTCGAGCTGCCGCGGTTCTACGCCGAGGTTCGCCGGGTGGCCCGGCCGGGGGCCGTGGTGGCCGTGTGGATGTACAATCTGATGCGGGTCGACGCCGCGGTGGATCAGGTCATTGATCGGTTGTATCACGAGGTGGTCGGACCGTGGTGGCCCGGCAACCGCGGGCTGGTCGATACCGAGTACCGCGATCTCGATTTTCCGTTCCCAACCCTCGATCCGCCGCCCTTCGAGATGGCGGGCGAGTGGGATCTTGTCCACCTGGCGGGTTACCTGAGGACCTGGTCGGCAGTGACGCGGTGCGCGGCGGCGACGGGACGGGATCCGATTGCCGAGGTCGAGCCGGATCTTCGCGCCGCCTGGGGCCCCCCTGACCGGATTCGGCCCATTCACTGGCCCCTGTCCGTGCGGGCCGGTCGGCTCTAGAAACGGCCCCTGGCCGGCTACCGTAGGTTTGAGATTGCCACGCCCGAGCCTCAGAGCCGGGCCCCGCTCCAGGAGAATCGACGTGTCGCTACTGCTGCTCCTCGCGCTCGCACCGCCGTCGCCGGCGTCCGCGCCGGTTCGCCAAGCGCCGACCTACGCGTTCGTCGACGTGTCCGTCATCCCGATGGATCGTGATCGGGTCCTGACCGGCCAGACCGTGGTCGTTTCGGGCGACCGGATCGTCGCCATGGGTGCCAGCGGGCGGGTTCCCGTCCCGGCGGGGGCGATCCGGATCGAGGGGACCGGGAAGTTCCTGATGCCAGGTTTGGCCGAGATGCACGCCCACATCCCGCCGGGGTCGCAGGTGTCCGACGCGGAGATCGAGCGGGTCCTGGCGTTGTTCGCCCTC
>CADEGB010000023.1:8206-24802 GCA_902826755.1 uncultured Gemmatimonadota bacterium | reverse complement strand
GGACAAGGAGATTCTCAAGGGCATCTCCCTGACCGTGAACGCCGGCGAAGTGCACGCCATCATGGGGCCCAACGGGTCCGGGAAGAGCACGCTCGCCCAGGTCGTCGCGGGGCACCCCGCCTATAAGGTCACCAGTGGTGAGATCCACTATCTCGGCCAGGACCTGACCGAGATGGAGCCGGAGGTGCGGGCCCAAGCCGGCGTGTTCCTCGCCTTTCAGTATCCGGTCGAGATCCCCGGGGTGACCAACGCCTACTTCCTCCGGGCGGCTTACAACGAGATCCGGAAGGCGCGGGGGCTGGAAGAAGTCGACCCGATCGATTTCATCGACCTGCTCGAAGAGAAGCTCAAGGTGGTGGAGTGGGGGCCCGAGATCATGCAGCGGGCCGTCAACGCGGGCTTTTCCGGTGGCGAGAAGAAGCGAAACGAGATCCTCCAGATGGCGGTGCTCGAGCCGAAGCTCGCCCTGCTCGACGAAACCGACTCCGGGCTCGATATCGACGCGCTCCGGATCGTGGCGAACGGGGTCAACGCGCTGAAGCGGCCGGACAATGCCTTCGTGCTGGTGACGCACTACCAGCGGCTTCTCAATCACATCATTCCCGATTTCGTCCACGTCCTGGCCGATGGGCAGATCGTCAAGTCGGGCGGCAAGGAACTGGCTCTCGAACTCGAGGCCAGGGGATACGAGTGGTTGACTGGCCTGGCGGGGACGACCGCGTGATCGACCGGTACGTCCGCCAGTACGAGGCCTTTGCTTCCAACGGGGGCGGCCGGGCGCCGGAGTGGCTCAAGTCGCTCCGCCAGACGGCCATCGCTGGTTTCCGGGACAGCGGCTTCCCTTCGGCTCGGGATGAGGAGTGGCGTTTCACCCCAGTCGCCCCGATCGTCCGGACCGACTTCTCCGCGCCGCAGGCCGGCGGTGAGGTGGGGTTCGCCGACCTCGAGCCGTTCCTGTTCGGGCACGGCGAGTGGCCGCGGATGGTGTTCGTCGACGGCCGCTATCGGGCCGATCTGTCGAGTCCGACGGCCGCGGCCGGACTCCGGGTTTCGACGCTGGCCGAGGCCCTGGCCGCCGATCCGAGGGGACTCGAGGCGGAGTTCGGTCGGCATGTGGTTCCCGATGCGACGGCGTTCACGGCCCTGAACACCGCGCTGGCGGCGGATGGGGTCGTGATCCGGGCCGCCTCCGGCGCGGTGGTCCAGGAGCCAGTGCACCTGGTGTTCGTGGTGAGTCGGGAGGCCGATGAGGCGGCGTTTCATCCCAGGATTCTGGTGATGGTCGAGCGGGAGGCCAGGATCCAGCTGATCGAGAGTTACGTCTCGCTTGGCCACCGGGGTCGCTACCTGACGAATGCGGTCTGCGAGATCGTAATGGCCGAGGGTTCGTGGGTCGAGCACAGCCGGATTCAGCGGGAGAGCGAGGCCGGCTACCACATCGGCTTCACGCAGGTGTCCCAGGCCCGGGACAGCCACTACCGGTCGTTCTCCCTCGCCATGGGTGGAGCCATTGCCCGGCACAACCTGCACACCCGGCTCGGCGCGCCGAACACCGAGGCGCTCCTCTACGGCCTCTACCTCGGCCGGGGCGATCAGCTGATCGACAACCACACGACCATCTTCCACGATCAGCCGAACTGCCGAAGCTGGGAGGTCTACAAAGGCATCCTGGACGACCGGGCCCACGGGGTCTTCAACGGGAAGATTCTGGTCAAGCCGGAGGCCCAGAAGACCGATGCCAAGCAGACCAATCGGGCGCTGTTGCTCTCGGACTCCGCCAAGATCGACACCAAGCCGCAGCTCGAGATCTTCGCGGACGACGTGAAATGCACCCACGGGGCCACGGTCGGAAACCTCGACCAGCTTTCGGGTTTCTATCTCCGAAGCCGGGGCATCCCCGAATCGGTGGCCCGCCAGGTGCTGACCTACGCCTTTGCGGCCGAGGTGCTCGACGAGGTCTCGGCCGAGCCGGTGCGGGCGGCGCTGGCTGGTCTGGTCCGCGACCGGCTTGGCGTCGAGGCCTGAACCCGATCATGTCGAGTCCGTCGGTCGTGGACCCCCGTCCCGGTGCCGCTCCCGATCAGACCTGGGATCCTGCCTCGATCCGGGGCGACTTCCCGATGCTCGAGCGCACCATTCGCGGTCGACCGATTGCGTACCTCGACAACGCGGCGACGGCACTCAAGCCGCGGTCCGTGATCGACGAGGTCGTTCGGTACTACCAGGACGTGACGGCAAACGTGGCCCGAGGGGTCCACACCGCCAGCCAGGAAGCAACGGAGCGGTTCGAGACCGTCCGGCACCAGGTGGGGATGTTCCTGGGCTCGCGCCCGGCGGACGAGGTGGTGTTCACGAGCGGAACCACCGGCGCCATCAACCTAGTGGCCCAGAGCTACGGGCGCGCGGTCTTGCGGCCGGGTGACGAGGTCCTGGTGACCGAGATGGAGCATCACTCCAACCTCGTCCCATGGCAGCTCGTGGCCGAGCAGACCGGTGCCCGGGTTCGGGCCATCCCGATTACTGGCAGCGGAGAGGTGGACCTCGGTTGGCTCGAACGGAACCGAAGCGACCGCACCAAGATCGTGGCGGTCTGTCACGTGTCGAATGTGCTCGGGACGGTGGTGCCGGTCGCTCGGGTGGCGGCCCTGGCCCACGAGATGGGGGCCGTGTGTGTGGTCGATGGTGCCCAGGGCGTGCCGCACCTGCGAGTCGACGTCGGGGCCCTCGGGTGTGACTTCTACGCGTTCTCGGCGCACAAGCTGTTCGGCCCGACCGGGCTTGGGGTACTGTGGGGCCGCCAGCCGCTGTTCGAGCGGATGCCTCCCTGGCAGGGAGGGGGCGGGATGATCGCCCGGGTCGAGATCGAGAAGTCCAGCTTTGCCCCGCCGCCGGCCCGGTTCGAGGCGGGTACGCCGCCGATTGCCGAGGTGTTCGGCCTCGGCGCGGTGCTGGACTATCTGGCGGCGCTCGACCGGCGCGCCTTCGAGCACGAAGATCGAGTGGTGCGATACGCGGAAGAGCTGCTCAGGGCCATTCCGGGGGTGATCCTCCACGGGGCGGCCCCGGGCCGTGTTGGTCTGGTGACCTTCTCGGTCGAGGGGGTTCATCCGCACGATGTCGGGACGGCGCTGGATGCTGGCGGGGTGGCGGTCAGGGCCGGTCATCATTGCGCCCAGCCGCTGATGGCTAGGCTGGGCGTGACGGCCACGGTCCGCGCCTCGTTCGCGCCGTACAACACCCGCCGCGAGGCCGAGGCCCTGGCGGAGGGGGTCGAACAGGCCAAGCGGGTGTTCGGTCAATGAGCGAGTTGGACGAGCTCTACCAGTCCCTGATCCTCGACCACAACCGGGCGCCGCGGAACTTCCGGGAGCTGCCTACCTCGTCGGGGCACGCCGAGGGACGCAACCCACTGTGTGGCGACACGTTCAACGTCTGGGTCCAGGTCAAGGACGGGGTCGTGACCGACGTGTCGTTTCTCGGGCAGGGATGCGCGATCTCGAAGGCGTCGGCCTCGATGATGACGACGATCATCAAGGGCAAGACGGTCAGCGAGGTCCGGGGCCTGTTCGATCGGTTCCACCAGATGGTCACCGGGCGGGCACCGACGGCTGAAGACGAGAAGAAGGAGGCGCGCAACGCGCTGGGGTGTTTGAGCGCGTTTGCGGGGGTCTCGGCGTTTCCGATCCGGGTCAAATGCGCAACGTTGGCCTGGCACGCGTTGATGAAGGCGGTCGAAACAGCGGCCGACGGGATGCCGGCCGATGCACGATCATAAGGGAGAAAGAGACAATGCCGTACGATGAACGTTTGGTGGCGCCGATGCGGGCGGAGCTGACCCGGCTCGACGTCAAGGAACTGAAGACGGTGGCAGACGTGGACGCCATTCTGGGGGATCCGAAGGGGACCCAGTTGGTCTTCGTCAACTCGGTCTGCGGGTGCGCGGCCGGCTCGGCCCGACCGGGACTGGCCGTGGCGCTCCAGCACAAGGTTCGGCCGGAGACCGTGTACACGGTCTTTGCGGGCCAGGACCTCGAGGCCACCGCCCGCGCCCGGAGCTATTTTGCCGACTATCAGCCCAGTTCGCCGTCGATCGCGTTGCTTCGGGATGGCGAGGTCGTGTTCTTCATGCATCGGTACCAGATCGAGGGGCAGGGGCCGCAGGCCATTGCCGCCGCCCTGACGTCGGCGTTCGACCAGCACTGCGCGGCCTGACGTGTCGGGCCACGTGTTCCACCCGGGCCACGAGGAACTTCACGGCGTCACCGTGGTCGTCGGGTCCGGCGACGGCAAGACGTATGTCGGTCGGTATCACGAGCGGAACGCGCGCGGGGTGGTGATGCGCGACGTCGCGATCCACGACCCTGGGGTGGCCACCCTGGGGCTCGAGGAGTGGCTTGCCCGGCAACGGAAGTTCGGGGTCCAAGTGGCGCAACGGGTGGTAGTGGTGGCCGGGGATCAGGTTGGTCCGATCAGGCGGCTGATCGAGCAGTGATGTAGTAGTTCTAGCTACGACAAACGGCGCCGCCGAGGCGCCGTTTTTCCTTTCAGTGATGTAAAGGGTGTTTGACAGATAGTCAAATGTGCTTTACCTTGGGCGAGTCCTCAATTCGGGCGAACGAAACGTGAACCGGAGTGCCTCCTTCTCCTGGCGGATGATTGGCCTCTCGCTGCTCTCGGCGGGGATGGCGATTGGGGTGGCGTGGCTTGATCGGGCCGGGGTGATTCCGGCGCCGATGCGGCCGGCGGCGTCGTTGGCTCCGGTCGGACCGTTGGTGGTTTTTTTCGTCGGCATCATCCGCTGGATTCGAGGTTTGGATGAGTTGGAACGGATGATTCACCTCGAGGCGCTGGTGGTTCAGTTCGCCGCGACCGGGATCCTGGTGATGAGCTACGGGATGCTGGCCCGGGCGGCGCTGGTTCCGAATCTCCGGGCCACCCAGGCGTTTCCGGCGCTTTGGGTGGGCCTGTTTCTGTTTTGGTCGCTTGGGATTCTGTTGGTGCGGCGGAAGTATCAGTGATCAATCGGCTCCGGGTGTTGCGGGCGGAGCGGGGGTGGTCACAGGGAGACCTGGCGGACCGTCTCGGGGTGTCTCGACAAACCGTCAACGCGATCGAGACGGGGAAATACGACCCGAGCCTTCCGTTGGCGTTCGCGATCGCGCGGGTGTTCGAGCAGTCGATCGAGCAGATCTTCGTGCCGGAGGCCCGTCAGGATCCGGTCGCGGCCGGAGACAGTCAAGGGAGCTGAAGCGGGAGGGGGGCGGCGGGTCTGCGCCCGGCGGTTGGCAGTCATCGCCCGATCGAGGGATCGGGCCCACTTTCGGAGGGATGGAGCCCATGGCCGAGACGGTTGTTGCCGTCGATGGAGTGACCAAGCGATTCGCCGGACACACGGCGGTCAAGAACTTGTCCCTTCGGGTGGACCGGGGGGGGATCTTCGGTCTGCTCGGACCGAACGGCGCCGGCAAGAGCACCACGATCCGGATGATCATGAACATCTTCCTGCCGGACGAGGGGAAGGTGACGGTGCTCGGATCGACGGCTGGGAGCCGTCAGTTGGCGTCCCGGATCGGGTACTTGCCGGAGGAGCGGGGTCTCTACCCGAAGATGCGAGTGATCGACCAGATCGTCTTCCTGGCGGAGGCCAAGGGCATCGCTCGGTCGGTGGCCCGCAAGAAGGCCGATGACTGGCTGGCGCGGCTCGAGTTGACGGATTGGACCACGAAGAAGGTCCAGGACCTGTCGAAGGGGATGCAGCAGAAGATCCAGTTCATCGGGGCCCTCCTCCATGAGCCGGAGCTGGTGATTCTGGACGAGCCGTTCAGCGGGCTCGACCCGGTCAACAGCAAAACGATGCGGGAGGTGGTCGTCGAGATCGCGCGGCAAGGGCGGACCGTCCTGTTCTCGACCCACATCATGGAGCACGCCGAGAAGATGTGCGATCACATCGTGATCATCGCCCATGGGGAGAAGCGGGTCGACGGCACCTTGGGGCAGATCAAGCGTGACTTCGGGGGTCAGCACGTAGCGCTGGCGTTTACCCGGAACGCCGAACGGGCGTCCCGAGTGCTCCAGGACCGGACGCTGGTGTCGAAGGTTTCCGATTTCGGCGCGACGGCGGAGGTCGAGCTGGCTGCTGGCGAATCGGGTGATCGGTTGCTGGAAACCCTGGTCCGGGAGGGTGTCGGTCTGTCCCGGTTCCAGATCGTGGAAGCGTCGCTCCAGTCGATTTTCGAGGCCAAGGTCGGTGCCGAAGGGGCCCGAGCCACCGCCGTCCGGGAGGAGTCCTGATCATGAGCAAGGTCTTTGCAGTCATCCGGCGCGAGTTCATCGAGCGGGTCCGGACCAAGGCGTTCATCATCGGCACGCTGCTCGGGCCGGTGTTCTTCATCGGGATGGCGGTCCTCCCGGCCCTTCTGCTCAGCCGGGAAACCGCGGGCCGGAAGGTGGTGGTGATCGATGCGGGGTCGGGGGAGTTCGGGGCCAAGATCCAGCAGGCCCTGGCGGCGGCCAAGAAGGGCAGCGGGGCCGATGCGGAGGCCAAATTCCTGCCGACGCTGCTAGTGGCCGGTGCGCGAGCCGAGGAGGTCCGCGATTCCCTGGTCCGGTTCACCGGGCTGTCGAAGCGCTCGGATGAGTCGATCGACGGGATCCTGTTGGTGTCCGAGGGCGGCATCACCAAGGGCGAGGTGACCTACCTGGGCGTGAATGTCGGCAGTCCCCGTGACATGGAAGACCTCCGGCGGCTGCTGACCCCGGTGATGATGACGGAGCGGCTCCAGCGGGCTGGGGTCGATCCAGTGGTGGCCCTCAAGGCGGCGGTACCGCTGGCGCTCGAGACGCGGAAGGTCTCCGAGGGCAAACTCACGGCGGAGAGCGGGGGCGCCACGTTCGCGCTGGCGTACGCTATGGGGTTCATTCTGTACATCTCGCTGTTGCTCTACGGCACCCAGGTGATGAGTTCGGTCATCGAGGAGAAGTCGAACCGGATCATGGAGATCCTGGTCTCGAGCCTGACGCCATTTCAGTTGCTGCTGGGCAAGGTGGTGGGTGTGGGGATGGTGAGCCTCCTCCAGATCGGCGTGTGGACGATGGCGGCCAAGCTCCTGCGTGACTTCCAGCCGCAGATCATGAAGGCGATCGGCGCCGGCGGGGCGGCGGGTGGCGGAGTGCCGTTCATGTTGCCGTCGATGCCAACGGATCTGCTGATCATTTTCTTGACGTTCTTCACCCTCGGTTTCCTGCTCTACTCCGCGGCCTACGCCGCGATCGGGTCGATGTGCAACACGATTCAGGAGACCCAGCAGGCCCAGATGCCGGTGATGCTGTTCATCATCATGGGCCTGATGAGCATGTTCGCGCTGCTGAACGAGCCGAACGGCAATCTGGCTCGGATCCTGAGTCTGGTGCCGCCGCTGGCGCCGTTCGTGGTGCCGGTCCGTCATTCCATCGCGCCGATTCCGATTGGCGAGCTGTTGTTGTCGGTGGCGACGACGATCGCGGGACTGTTGCTGATCGTGTGGGTGGCGGCGCGGATTTACCGGGTCGGGATCCTGATGTACGGGAAGAAGGCCTCGTTCAGGGACATCGTTCGGTGGATTCGAACGGCCTGACCGGGGTCGTCGAACACCGGTGGGGCAGGGCGGGAGCGAGGAGCTCCCGCCCTTTTGTTTTGGGGTGGGGGGCGTAGTTTCCCCGCCATGACCGGGTTCGACGTGGTGGTGATCGGTGGCGGGCATGCCGGGGCGGAGGCCGCTGCGGCGGCATCGCGGATGGGGGCCAGGACCCTCCTGCTGACGCAGAACCTCGAGACGATCGGTCAGATGTCGTGCAACCCGGCGATCGGGGGCATCGCCAAGGGCACGGTGGTCCGGGAGGTTGACGCCCTGGGCGGGATCATGGGGCGGGCCACGGACCGGGCGCGGATTCAGTTCCGGATGCTGAATCGGTCGAAAGGCCCGGCGGTCTGGTCGCCTCGGGCGCAGTGCGATCGGGGGCTTTATCGACGGGCCGTGCGGGGTGAGCTCGAGCGGTTGCCTAACGTTCGCTTCGGGCAGGGCACGGTGGCGCGGTTGGAGCTGGTGGGGGGGCGGGTGACGGGCGTGGTGACGACCGATGGTCGGCGCTATCGGGCCGGGGCGGTGGTCCTGACGGCGGGGACGTTTCTTCGAGGCAGGATCCATCTCGGCCTGGAGACCCAGATTCCGGCGGGCCGGGCGGGTGAGCCTCCGGCTCTTGAGGTTGCGCAAGACATTGAGCAGCTTGGACTTACAGTCGAACGCTTCAAGACTGGGACACCGCCGAGGGTCGATGGTGGCACGATCGACCTGGCGCGGCTCGAGCGTCAGGACGGGGACCCTGATTCCTATTGGTTTTCGCATCACGCCCGGGCGGAGCATCCCGAGCAGTTGCCGTGCTATCTGACCCACACGGGTGAGCGGCTTCGGGACATTATCACGGCGCATCTCCGGGAGTCGGCGCTTTACGGGGGGGCGATCAGCGGTCGGGGGCCGAGGTACTGCCCGTCGATCGAGGACAAGATCGTTCGCTTTCCGGAGGCCGAACGGCATCAGGTCTTCTTGGAGCCTGAGGGGCTGGATACCCGGGAGATGTACGTCAACGGCCTGTCGACGTCGTTGCCGCCTGGGGTTCAGGTCGAGTATCTCCGCTCGGTGCCTGGCCTTGAGCGGGTTGAGATGACGCGGCCCGGGTACGCGATCGAGTACGACTACTACCCACCGACCCAGCTCGATCACACGTTGCGGGTTCGGGCGGTTCCCGGCCTGTACCTGGCTGGGCAGGTGAACGGCACCACGGGGTATGAGGAGGCTGCTGGTCAGGGAGTGGTCGCGGGGCTCAATGCGGCGGCGGCGGCACTCGATCGGGAGCCGGTCGTGCTTGGGAGGCAGGACGGCTTCATTGGGATCCTGATCGACGATCTCGTGACGCGTGGCGTGGACGAGCCTTACCGGCTGTTCACCTCGCGATCCGAGTTCCGGCTCCTCCATCGCCAGGACAACGCGTTGCGTCGTTTGGCTCCGGTGGCGATCAGGCTTGGCCTCTTCAGCGACGAGGAGCGTCGGGGAATCGAGGAGCGGTTGGAAGCTGAGGACCGGGTATTTCGGCTTGCGGTGGATACGGCGGTTCGTCCGGAGGGTGCGAACCCTGTGTTGGCGGACGCCGGGGAGCGGTCGATCGGGGAGCCCGTCCGGGTCATCGAACTGGCGAAGCGCCCCGGGGTTCGTCTCGTGTCGCTGCTTGCCGGGGCTGGGGTCGAGGTGGCTCCAGAGGAAGCCGCGTGGGCTGAGGTGGAGATCCGTTACGGCGGCTACCTGGAGCGGGAGCGGGAGATGGTGGCAAAACTTGTGGAGCTCGAGGGGTTCGAGCTGACGGGTGATCTGGAGTACCGTTTGTTCGCTTCGGTTTCGTTTGAGGCGAGGGAGAAGCTGGCGGTACGTCGCCCTTCGAACCTCGGGCAGGCTTCGCGGATTCCCGGTGTTTCGCCGGCTGACCTCCACGCCCTGGTGATGGAGGTGACCAAGCGGCGGCATCGGTAGGCCGTTTCACGTGAAACAACGGGTTCCAGTGCCCCGTCGCAGGCGAATTGCCTAGCCAGGATTGAAGTCCCCTCCCCCAGATCGCCAAGTTGCCCACTCTTCATCGATAAAACCCTCAGGCCACGTTCTGCGGAGCAGATGTTCTTGCTCCCTCCTTTTTCCGCAGGGGTCGTCCGCTCGCAGGTCCCAGCCGCCAACCGGCCTAGTAACTCGGATCGACGACCCGATGCCCTCGGTCGGTCCCCGGTTTGGTCGGTACTCGCCTTCCCGGTGACGTTCTCAGGGCCAGATTCACAGCATCCTCAATTCTGGGTACCCCGAATCCCGCGTCCAGAACCTGTCCCAGCTGGAGTCATCCCATCATGTCGAGCGGAACCCCCATTCAGAGGCCGCGGCCAGCCCGAACAACCGATCGGGTCGGAGGAGGGGTTGCTTCCGGACCCGGCTGGTCGTGCCCCCCGCGCGACGTGGTGGCTGCGGCACTCCCCGCACGGAACCACGTCCTCCGGCGGACTATTCAGATGCGCTCTGCAATTGGGAAACGATGAGTACTGGCCGACCCAGAAGGCCAGGCTCGGATAGGCGGCGAATCCGGACCTGGAAACAGCCCGTTGAGGTCGGCACTGGGCTGCTTTCCCTGGCGTCCGGTTCCTGGCCGATCCTTCCCACCGCGCTTCGACGGCCACGTTTCACGTGAAACCGGCCGTTTGCGGAAGTGCGTTCCAGTCGTATATTCGATGACCCTCGATAACCTTGTCAATCGGTGTTCGCCTGTAAGTCGTTGTAATACAAAGCATTGCGAGATCGTAGATGGCCCGGATAATCGCCGTGGCGAACCAGAAGGGTGGAGTCGGCAAGACGACGACATCCGTCAACCTCGCGGCCTCACTTGCCATTGCTGAGCAACGGACCTTGCTCATCGACGCCGACCCTCAGGCCAATGCCTCCAGTGGCGTCGGTCTCCCGCGGTCCGCCGATCGACCATCCCTCTATGACGTCATCGTCGAGGGACGCCCCGCGGCGGAGGTCGTTGTCCGCGATGCCGAGTTGCCGTTTCTGGCCACCCTCCCCTCGAGCCAGGACCTCGTCGGCGCCGAACTCGAGTTGGTCGGGCTCCCCGACCGCGAGACCCGGCTCCGAACCGCCCTCGCCGCAATTGAGGGGTCGTATGATTTCATACTCATCGACTGCCCGCCCTCCCTGGGCCTGATCACCCTCAATGTGCTGACCGCGGCCCGGGGCGTTCTGATCCCGATTCAGTGCGAGTACTACGCGCTCGAGGGAATCTCTCAGCTCCTCAACACGGTCCGGTTGGTTCAGCAGAATTTCAATCAGGATCTCGCGATCGAGGGCGTCCTGCTGACGATGTACGATGCCCGACTCAATCTCTGCCGCCAGGTGGCTCAAGAGGCGAAGGAGTACTTCGGGGCCAAGGTCTTCAAGACGGTCATTCCTCGGAACGTCCGGTTGGCGGAAGCACCGAGTTTCGGGAAACCGATCTTGATGTATGACGTCCAGTCGGTCGGGGCCAAGAGCTATATCTCCGTCGCCCAGGAACTGCTGAAGCGCGCCACCCGCGGCGACGCGGCGAACTCCGGGGAGGACGCATGAGTGAATCGCGACGGTTAGGCAGGGGCCTCGAGGCGCTGCTCGGCCCGATCTCCAAAGAGGAAGCCAAGGCCGAGGGAGCGCTCCGGGAACTGCCGGTCGGCGCCATCGAGCCGAACCGGTACCAGCCCCGCCGCGAGTTCGCGCCGGAGGCCCTCCGGGAGTTGGCCGATTCGATCAGCGCCTCGGGTCTGCTCCAGCCGATCGTGGTCCGCTCGAAGCCTGGTAACCGGTTCGAGCTGATCGCGGGCGAGCGACGGTGGCGCGCCGTCCAGCAACTCGGCTGGCAGAAGGTCCCCGCCGTCGTGAAGGAGGTGGACGATCAGGCGATGCTGACGCTCGCGCTGATCGAGAACCTCCAACGGGACGACCTCACTCCGATCGACGAAGCGCTTGGCTATGAACGTCTGGTCCGGGAGTTCTCCCTCTCTCAGGCCGACGTGGCCCGGCTGGTGGGGCGCGACCGTGCAACCGTGTCGAACACCCTTCGTCTCCTCAAGTTGCCCGCCGAGATCCAATCGCTGGTCCAGAAGGGTGTCCTCTCCGAGGGGCACGCGCGGGCGCTGCTCGGCCTGACTGACGAGCGAATGATCGCGCGGATGGGCCAGGCCGCGGCCGAGCAGGGATGGTCGGTGCGTGATCTCGAAGCACGGGTCCGCGGCGAAGTGCCGGCCACCCGCCGGAAGGGGTCGAAGACGCCCGAGCGGACCCAGGCGGCGGAGGTCCGTCGGGTAGAAGAGGCGCTCCGAGCAAGGCTCCAGACCGACGTACGGGTGACCGCGCGTCGGAAAGGACGGGGGTTCGTGACCATCAGCTACTATTCGAACGACGATCTGGCCCGGGTGCTCGAATTGGTCTTGGGCGAGCCGTTCACCGGATGATTCGGGGATCGAAGGGGGTGACGGTCACCATTCTCAAGGATGGTGAACTGGCCTCTTCGACGTTCCACGTCCCGATCTGGGTCTACCGGACGGGCGTCGTGGTGGGGGTGGTGGTCGGGGTCCTGCTGGTGCTTGGCGTCGCGTTCTACAGCCCGATTGCCCGGCAGGCGGCCAGGGTGCCGGCGCTCGAGCGGGACCTCGAGCGCCTGACGCTGGAGAATGGCCAGATCCGGCAGCTCGCGCAGGCCCTCGACAGCGTCGAGGCGAGTTACGAGCAGCTGCGGCAGATGGTCGGTGCCGACATCGCGCCGGATCCGGTGTTGATCAGCGCCACGCTCCCGGTGGCCCCGACCATCGACGTGGTGCCGCCCGGCCAGCGCCGGCGATACGAGCCGGGTCTCGGGGTGCCGCGACACTGGCCGCTCGAGCAGCGCGGCTATGTCACCCGGGGCCAAGTGCCCGCCGGCTCGCCGGACGAAGCCCACCCCGGGATCGACGTGGCGGTGCCGGTGGGGGCGCTGGTTCGAGCCACCTCCGGTGGAACGGTGCTCCAGACGGGCGACGACCCCGAGTACGGGCTCTTTGTCCTGCTGCAACACCCAAGCGGGTATCAGTCGAAGTACGGGCACCTGTCCCGGGTGGTGGCCATTCAGGGACAAAGGGTCCGAGCTGGTGAGGTGCTGGGACGAAGCGGCAACACCGGCCGTTCGACCGCGCCGCACCTCCATTTCGAGGTCCGCCATAACGGAGTCGCGGTCGATCCGATGACGCTGATCCGGGAGAATCGCTGATGGGCATCTTTTCGAACGGGCCGCAATCGGAGCCGGGGGCTCGGCGCCGGAGCGACCCCAATTCTGTCTCGATCATCGCACCCGACATGGTGGTGACCGGCGACCTTCGCGCCGACGGGGTGGTTCGGATCGAAGGCCGGGTAGCCGGCAACGTCCACGCGGCGAACCAGATCCTCCTGTCCCAAGGCGGCGTCGTGGAGGGCGACCTCTCGACTCGCGAAGCGGTCTTGGCCGGCGAGGTTCACGGCACCGTCACCGCGTCGGAGCGGGTCGAGGTGCAGACCACCGCCCAGGTTCACGGTGACATCGTCACCCCCCGTCTCCTGATCCAAGAGGGCGGGCGGCTCAACGGTCAGATCCGAATGGAAACCGGCGTGGAGGCCCCCAGTGCGGCGTAGTCGACGGTGGTTCGGATGGGTGGGGATCCTGGCCGCGGGCGTGGGGTGTGGCGGCGGAGCCAAGCCGCCCGCCGGGTTCCGAGTGGCTTTGATTACGCCGGGCTCGATTGCCGACGCGGCCTGGAATGCCGGTGCATACGCCGGCCTCCAGTGGATCAAGGACTCCCTCGGCGTCGAGGTCAGTCACCAGGAGGCGCGGACGCCCGGCGCACAGGAGGAGGCGCTCCGGACGTATGCCGCCCAGGGATACGACCTGGTCTTCGGGCACGGCTTCGAGTTTCAGCAACCCGCCGAACGGGTAACCGGCGAGCATCCGAAAACGGTCATCGTGGTCACCTCCGGCGAGCGGGTGCAGGGCAACGTGGCCCCGCTGGTGTTCCGAATCGAGGAGGGAACCTTTCTGGCCGGCATGATGGCCGGCGCCCTGTCCAAGACCGGGAAGATCGGCTTCGTCGGCGGCATCGAATTGCCCCCGATCAAGAAGGGGTACGAGGGCTGGGTCAATGGCGCTCGACGGATGAACCCCTCGATCGATTCGAAGGTGGCGTATCTGAACACGTTCGACGACGCGTCGGCCGGTCGGGAAGCCGCCCTGGCGATGATCCGGCTGGGCGTCGACATGTTCCACCACAACGCGGACGAAGCGGCCAAGGGTCTGTTCCAGGCCGCCAAGGAAAGCCCGAACGTCTTCGTGTTCGGTGCCAACGCCGATCAATCGGAGTTGGCGCCCGATCGGGTCTATGGCTCGGCGATCATCGACCTGCCCCGAGCCTTCCTGGCGGTGGCGAGGGAGGTGAAGGGCGGGACATTCGTGCCGAAGGTCGAGTCCTTTGGCCTGGCCGGCGGCGTGATTCGCTACGTGTCCAATCCGCGAGTGGCGGTGGCGCCGGATCTCGAGGCCAAGGTGACCGCGGCGCGGGATTCGATCGTCGCCGGCACCCTGCTCCCGGTGCCACCGAGCTGACCGTGACGACCGTTGCGCTCCAGGCCGTCACGGAATATCTCGATCGGCTCCTTAGGGTCCGGGAGGTTCCCGATTCGAGCGGGGCCGTGAACGGCCTGCAGGTCGAGAACTCCGGCTCGATTGGCGGGATCATCGCGGCGGTCGATGCCTCCCAGGCCACGATCGACGCGGTCATCGCGGTCAAGGACCGCTACGCCGCGCCGCCACTGCTCCTGGTTCACCACGGACTCTTCTGGGATGGCAATCTCCCGGTCACCGGCCGGCGCTATCGACGGATTGGTGCGCTGATCCGTCACGATATCCCGCTGTATTCGGCACACATCCCACTCGACGTTCATCCCGAGGTCGGCAACAACGCGGTGCTCGCCGGCCAACTGGGCCTGGTCGAACAGCTGCCGTTCGACGACTACAAGGGCGTGCCCCTTGGGGTTCGCGGGATACTTCCCGATGGTCTGCTCCGGACCGAATTGGTCAAACGGCTGGATCAACTGCTGGGGACGACGTCACGCCTGATCGGGGGCGGGCCCGAGGTGGCTCGGCGGGTGGGGGTGATCACGGGGGCGGCCGGGTCGCGGATCGCCGCCTGCCAGGAAGCCGGTCTCGACACGTTCGTGACCGGCGAAGGCGCCCACCACACCTTCTTCGACGCGATGGAGTTGGGCGTCAACGTCATCTATGCCGGTCACTATGCCACGGAGCAGGTCGGGGTGAAGGCGCTGGCGGACAAGCTCGGCCGCGCCTTCGGACTCCCGCGCGAGTTCCACCACCATCCCACGGGACTGTGACGCCGCTCCTCGAACTGGTCGGGATTGCCAAGCGGTTCGGCTCCGTCGTGGCCTTGGACGGAGCCGATTTCGTTCTCGGCCCGGGCGAGATTCACGGCCTGCTTGGCGAGAATGGGGCCGGCAAGTCGACGCTGATGCATCTGGTGTTCGGCCTCCATCTACCCGACGCGGGCCAGATTCGAGTCCGCGGGGAGCGTCGCTCAATCAGGTCGCCGCGGGACGCGAAGGCGCTCGGCATCGGGATGGTCCACCAGCACTTCACCTCGGTTCCAGCGCTCACGGTTCGCGAAAATCTGTGGCTGGCGGCCGGGCGTCACGGGGCAGCGGTGGGCGATCCACCCGAGGCCCAGGTGGCCGGCACGGCGGCCGAGCGGCTTCGCGCCAGGTTGTGGGCGGGGCTCGATCCTGGTGCCCCGGCTGACGGACTGCCGGTCGGCGCCAAGCAACGACTCGAGATTCTCCAGGCATTGGCCACCGGGGCCGACATTCTTCTCCTGGATGAGCCGACGGCTGTGTTGGCTCCCCCGGAGGTCAGGGAGTTGTTGGCGCTACTGCGCGAGTTCGCGGATTCGGGAGGCTCTGCGGTCCTGATTACCCACAAGCTGGACGAGGTGATGTCGGCGGTGGACCGGGTCACCGTGCTTCGGCGGGGTCGGGTAACGCTCTCGGGTCCGATCTCGGCCGAGTCGCCGGCATCGCTGGCGGCGGCCATGGTCGGCGCGGCCGCGGTGGGCGAGTTGGCCCCACCGGAGCGACCAGCCGTGGCGACCACCTCGAACGACGACGCGCCGGTGGTGAGCGGCGGCGGGCTCGAAGTCCGGCGAGGGGAGATCGTCGGGATCGTGGCGGTGGAGGGGAACGGTCAGCGGGAGTTGCTCCGCGCGGTGGCCGGTGTCGGGCCGCGATCCGGCCCGATGCGGGTCGTCGAACCGGTGGCGTTCATTCCCGAAGACCGAACGACCGAGGGGCTGATCCCCAATTTTTCGTTGGCCGAGAATCTGGTATTGGGGCTTCCGAACGACGACCGATGGAGCCGGGGGCCGTGGCTCGACTGGTCGGCAGCCACGATCCGGATGACCGCGTTGCTCCCGGAGTTCGGGATCCGAGCGGCCGGGGCGGAGGCGCCCGCGCGCTCCTTGAGTGGCGGCAACCAGCAGAAGGTGGTCTTTGCCAGGGCGCTCGAAGCCCGCCCGGCCGTCCTGGTGGCCGAGAATCCGACCCGGGGTCTCGATGTGCACGCCACCCGATTCGTTCACGATCGGCTGCGGGCGGCCGCGGCGTCGGGGGTTGGCGTCCTGCTTTATTCGGCCGACCTCGACGAAGTGCTGTCGGTGGCGGACCGGGTCGTCGTGATGGCCCGAGGTTCGGTGATTCCGGTCCCGTCGGGCGCCGATCGGGAGCGGGTCGGGGCACTCATGCTGGGAGCCGCGGAATGAGGTGGCTGCGGGCTGCCGCGGTGCCCGTGGCGGCGGTGGTCGGCGGACTGGCGCTGCTGTTCCTTGGCCTGGTGGCTCTGGGTTACGACGCGCCGAGCGCGCTCGGCGCGCTCTGGCGCGGGGCCTTCGGCTCTTGGTACGCGTTCGGCTCAGCCACGCTGGTCCGGGCAGTGCCG
>CADEGB010000023.1:0-8196 GCA_902826755.1 uncultured Gemmatimonadota bacterium | reverse complement strand
TTTCGGGCCGGGGCCCTCAACATCGGCGCCGAGGGGCAGTTTGCCGCGGGGGCGGTGGTGGCGACGTGGGTCGGGCTTCAACTCGGCGGCTGGCCATCGCCCGCGGCGCTGGTGACGGTGGCGGTGGCCGGCGCCGTTGCGGGCGCGGCGTGGATCGCGGTAGCCGTGTGGCTCAAGCTCCGGTTCGGGGTTCTGGAGGTCATCAGCACCCTGCTGCTCAACTTCGTGGCCGAGGCGTTGGTGAGCTTCATGGTGCAGGGGCCGCTCCAGGAGGCGAAGGGCATCTATCCGCAGAGTGATTCTCTCCCGGCCGCCGCGAGGCTGCCGTTGCTGCCAGGGTCCCGTCTCCATCTTGGTTTCCTGGTGGCGGTGTTGCTGGCCTGGGGGTGCTGGATCGGATTTCGGCGCACCAAATGGGGATTCCGCCTCCGCGCGGTGGGCGAGGCGCCGCGGGCCGCCGAGGTGACCGGGCGAATCGACGTGTCGTGGACCATCGCGGGGGCGTTGTTCTGCTCCGGGGCGCTGGCCGGGTTGGCCGGTGCGTTCGAAGTGTCGGGGGTGACCTATGCGCTGTACCAGAACCTGTCGCCGGGGTACGGCTTCACGGCCATCGCCGTGGCGCTGATCGCCAGGCTGCATCCGCTCGGCGTCGTGGCGGCCGGCATCGGGTTCGGCGCACTCGAGGCGGGGGCAGCGGGAATGCAGCGCGAGGCGGGGGTGCCGGCGGTGGCGGGGCTCGTGGTTCAGGCCGTGATCATCGTCGTGGTTCTGATCGGGCTTGGTCGGGCCCGTCCGGCCCGAGCGGCGGCGGCGGCGTGAGGGCGGCATGGACCCGATAGTCGGTTTTCTGGCCGCGGCGATCCGGATCGGGACACCGCTCGCGTGGGCGGCGCTGGGCGAAGTCGTGGCCGAGCGAGCCGGGGTGATCAATTTGTCGGTCGAAGGCGCGATGCTGGCGGGTGCCCTTGGTGGGGCGCTCGGCGCGGTGGCGACTGGGGATCCCTGGCTCGGCGTGGTGATCGGCGCGCTAGCGGGGGCGGCGATCTCGGCCGCGTTTGCGCTCGTTGCGATCTGGGGTCGGACCGACCAGATCATTGCCGGAACCGCGGTGACGCTGGCGTCGGTTGGGCTGACCGGGCTGATCTACCGGCAGGCCGCGGCGGGATCGACGACCGGTCTCGACGTTCAGACCCTCGAACCAGTGGCGATTCCGGGATTGAGCGCCATTCCGGTCGTCGGTCCGGCGCTGTTCGACCAGCCGGTGCTGACGTACCTGGTGATGGCGGCCGCGCCGTTGGTATGGTGGCTGTTGTTTCGCACTACCTGGGGCCTTCGACTCCGGGCCGGCGGCGAGTCGGCGGAGGCGGCGCGGGCGGCGGGCGTGGATGTTCGGCTTACCCAGACCGTGGCGGTCGTCATCGGCGGTGTGTTGGCGGGCGTGGCTGGTGCCACTCTGGTGCTGGCGCAGGTCGGGAGTTTTGCGGAGCGGATGACGGCCGGCCGGGGGTTCATCGCGATTGCGATCGTGGTGCTGGGGCGGTGGCATCCGTTGGGGGTGATGGTGGCCGCGGGCGCGTTCGGGGCCGCCACGGCGCTCCAATTTGCCTTTCAGGCCCTGGGGCTCGAGGTGCCGTATCAGTTCTTCCTGATGTTGCCATATCTGCTGGCGCTGGTGGCGCTCACCGGCGTGGTGGGCCGGGTTCGGGCGCCGGCCGGGCTGGGCCGGCGGCTCGAGCCAGCCGACGGCGGCTGAGCGGGCGAGTCGGGTGGTCGCTTCCGAGGCCCCGTCCGAGTGCCGCGACTCAGGGCATCCGGCCGTATTTCCGAAGGGCCGCGAGGAGCCGGTCGTGCGGGAGGGCCGAGACCCGCCGGCCGTCGGCGCCGGTCATCGTCTCGGCGGCGAGCATGGCGTTGAGAATGGCTTCCGCGGTGGCGTCGATGGTGGCTTCGAAGACCGGATTGATGACGTCGTTGGGAATGGAGGCGACGGTGACGACCCGGTCGGTGACGTCCGCGTCGAGATTGCCGGTCGAGAAGGCGATGAAGATGTCGCCGGAGGAATCGCCGCCGATGCCGCCCATTCGACCGATGCCTAACGCCGCCCGCTTGACGACCCGCTTGAGCTGATGGGGAAGGAGCGGCGCGTCGGTGGCGACGGTGACGATGATCGAGCCCAAGTCACCGAGATCCTCGCCGCGGCCGGATTCGCAGGCGGGTTCCCGGACGTGGGTGCCGTCCGCCAGGCGGGCAAAGCAGGGCAGCAGGTCAGGAATCTCGCGGCCGACCGGCACGCCGGCCACGGCAAAGCGGGGGCGCCCGCCATAGTTGCACTGCACCAGCACGCCGACGGTGTAGGCGCGGTCGAGGATCGTGACCCGGCGGGACGAGGTTCCGGTGCCGCCCTTGAATTGGTGGCATGTCATCCCGGTGCCGCCGCCGACGTTCCCCTCGGCGACGGGGCCGCCGCGGGCGGCGTCGATGGCGGCCAGGGTGTGTTCCCGGGTGACGTGGAAGCCGTTGATGTCATTCATGCCGCCATCCCACGTTTCGGCCACGACGGGTAGGGACCAGGTGAAGGTCTGGCCCTTCTTGACTGCCCACTCGATGACGGCATCATGAACCACCCCAACGCTGTGGGTGTTGGTGATCATGACGGGACCGCCGAGCAGCCCCGACTCCTCGACCCAGGTGGTGCCGGTCATCTCGCCGTTGCCGTTGAGCGTGAACCAGGCGGCGTAGACGGACTGGGTGCTTGCCTTGCCGCGGGGGAGGATGGCGGTGACGCCGGTACGGATCGGGCCTTTGCCGGTGACGAGCCGGCCTTCTCCCGAGATCAGGGTCGTCATACCGACTTCCACGCCCGGCACGTCGGTGATGGCGTTCAACGGCCCCGGGGTGCCGTCCTGGGGGATCCCGAGATCGCGGGCGCGTTTGCCGGTCTGGGCGGTGCCTGGCGTCGGGAGCAACGTCATGACCACCAGGGTCGGGAGCAGCAATCGGATTCGGCGCATGGGCCCCGCCATTCGAGAGGGTGCGGGAGGAATGTACAGCGCTGGTATTGGTTGCGGGGTAGTGGAGGCGGCATTCGACGCTAGGTTTGATCGGTTCATTCGGAGGACGGTCGAACGGATGCGGATCGAAGTCGGGTTGCCGGGGGTGGCGGTGCGGCCATGGCGGGTGGAGGATATCCCGACGTTGCCGCGTCACGCCGACAACCGGAAAATCTGGTTGATGATGCGGGATGCGTTTCCGCACCCGTACCAACTCGAGCATGCGAAGGCGTTCGTGTCGGCGGCGGTGGCGAGTGAGCCGATGACCAACTTCGCGATCGAGTTCGACGGCGAGGCCGTGGGTGGGGTGGGCTTCAAGCTGGGCACCGACATCGAGCGGATCGGGGCGGAAATGGGCTACTGGCTGGCCGAACCGTATTGGGGGCGTGGGGTGATGGGCGCGGTGGTTCGGGAAACGGTGCGGTGGGGGGTTACCCGGTTCGGCCTGGCTCGGGTCTTTGCGGTGCCCTTTGCCGACAATCGTGGCTCGGCGCGGGTGCTCGAGAAGGCGGGGTTCGGGCTCGAAGGTGTGATGAAGCGGAGTGCCATCAAGGACGGTCGGATCGTGGATCAACTGCTGTACGCGTTCGTGCCGGAGGGTGGTTCATGATCAGCGCGGGCAAGATCGCCACGCTTCCGGAAGGCCGCTCGCTCGGCTACGACGAGTGCGGCGATCCTGATGGCATCCCGGTGATGGTCTTTCATGGAACGCCGGGGAGTCGGATCGGCCTGGCGGGTCTTGAACAGGATCAGGTGGCGGAGCGGGTGGGGGTGCGGCTGATCGCGCCGGACCGGCCCGGGCATGGATTCTCGGATCATCGGGTGCAGCGGTCGGTGCTCGACTGGCCGGTGGACGTGCTGGCCCTGGCGGACGTGCTGGGGATTTCCCGGTTCAACGTCCTCGGCGTCGGGGCTGGTTCGGCCTACGTGGCGGCGTGTGCGTTCCGGATTCCACACCGGCTCCGCGCCGCGGGGATCATCGGTGGTCTGGCGCCGATCGAGGTGCCCGGCGTCACGCGAGGGATGGCCCGTGGATACCGGACCCTGCTCACGTCGGGACGATGGCTCGGGTGGGGGCTGGAGCGCGCGGTCCGCAAGTTGGCGGACGGATTCACGACCAATCCGTCGACGACGCTCGACCGGTTGCTGGAGGGCGCGCCGGAGCTCGACCGGGTCCTGGCGGCGGACCCGCGCCGCCGGCAACTCATGATTGAGGGGTATCGGGAAGCGTTCCGGCGGGGGCCGGCGGGGCCGACGCTCGACCTTCGACTGGTGTCGCAGCCGTGGGGTTTTTCGTTGGCGGACGTGCCGATGATCGTGAATCTCTGGCACGGTCTCAAGGATGAGATGATTCCTGCTGCCATGGGAGACTATCTGGGCCGGGCACTGCCGCGGTCGGAGACGCGGGTGTACGCGGAGGAGGGCCAGTTGACGTTGTGGGTCAACCGGTTCGAGGAGATCCTTGGGTCGCTGCTGGCGACGGCGCGGCGGGAGGAAGGGAAGCCGGTCGGGTAGGGCGGGCTATCGCACCTGACTTCGGGGCGATCGCCGCGCGTTCGAGCAACTTCGCGATCCAGCAATACCCGTGGATCGACGGGGTAAGATTCCGATGCCTCGGCGAGACTATCTCTCGGGCAGTCGACCAACCTCATCAATCCGATTCCGGGGACCCATGATCCCTGACGACCACGCCGCGGCATCGACGCGGCGCCACTTCATCGCCGTGACCGGTGCCGTCGCCTTCGGCCGCCGGTTTCCGATCCCATCTGGCCTGGCTGCCCCGGCCAACCCGATCGCTGATTCCGCGACGCGGCTGGCTGCCGCGATCCGACGGAGGGAGATCTCCGCGGTCGGTCTCCTGGAGGCGCTCCTGGCCCGGATCGACGCCGTCAATCCGCGACTCAACGCGGTGGTCCAACTCGACCGGGAAGGTGCCCGTCGATCGGCCCAGGCGGCGGACCGGGCCCCGGCCGCCGGTCGCGGTCCGCTCCACGGCGTCCCCATCACGATCAAGGACTCGTTCGATACCGCCGGGATCATCTCGACCGGCGGCACCTGGGGCCGGCGTCAGCACGTGCCCGCGGCCGATGCCACGATCGTGGCCAGGCTCCGGAAGGCCGGCGCCATCATCCTCGGGAAGACCAACACCCCCGAGCTCACGGCCGGCGCGGAAACCGACAACGCGGTCTATGGGCGGACCTCCAACCCGTACGACCTGAGCCGGACCTGCGGCGGGAGCAGCGGCGGGTCGGCCGCGATTCTCGCCGCTGGCGGGTCGCCGTTCGACATTGGGACCGATACGTCCGGGAGCATCCGTCTCCCGGCCCACTTCTGCGGCATCGTCGGGCTCAAGCCCACGGCCGGGCGGCTCTCCCGCGCCGGTCACATCCTCGGACCCGAGGGGAGCATTCAGGCCATCACCCAGCCCGGGCCGATGGCGCGCCGAGTCGAGGATCTGGCGCTCGGCCTCAGGATCATGACGGGCCCGGACCCGAGAGATCCGTTCCTGGTGCCGATGCCGCTCCGCGATCCCGCGGCCGTGAGCTTCCGAGGGCTGCGGGTCGCCACCTTTGCCGACAACGGGGTGATCACCCCCGTTGCCGAGATCCAGGCGGCCACCCGCCGTGCGGCCGACCTGCTCCGCTCGGCCGGCGCGCAGGTGGTCGAGGCCCGACCCGAGGGCCTCGACGTCGCGTACGAGAGCGCGTTTGCGCTGATGGCGGCCGACGGCGGGGCGACCCTGCTCCGGGTGCTCGACCAGGCCGGGACGGACACCGCTCACTCCGAGGTCCGAACCCGGCTCGCCGGGGCGACCGCGATGACCTCGAGCGACTTCACCGCCCTGCTCGAGCGGCTCGATCGGGCTCGGGCTTCGATGCTGGCCTTCCTCGAGCGGTTCGACCTGATCGTGAGCCCGGTCAACGCCGAGCTCGCCGTGCTCCACGGGACGGCGACGGCACGCGTTTACCCCGGCCTCTCGTACACCGTTCCATACAACGTCGCCGGCTGGCCGGCCGGTGTCGTTCCGGTCGGTGCCTCGACCAGCGGCCTTCCGGTCGGCGTCCAGGTGATCGCGGGACCCTGGCGAGAGGATCGGGTGCTCGCAGCCCTGGCCCACCTCGAGCGGGAGCTCGGCGGATGGCAACCGCCGGCGGGGTTTCGGTCGTGACGGACGCCGCGACTCTCCGCTGGCTCGAGGGCCGCCTGGTCGAGGTGACCGGGACCGGGACCGACGCACTCGATCGGGGCTTCGCCGCGCTGATCCGGGAGCACGGTCCGACGATCTGGCGGGTGATCGGCAGCTACGAACCGAACCAGACCGAGCGGGAGGATCTCTATCAGGAGATCTGGATGGCGATCTGGAAGGCGCTCCCGTCGTATCTCGGGGACGCCTCGCTCCGGACCTATTTGCTCCGGATCGCGCACAACCGAGGACTGACCCACCGAGGGCGGACCCGTCCGCGGCTCGCGCCGTTGGACGAAGCCGACGCGGTCGTCGATCCGCGTTCCGATAGCGAGCAGCCGCCGGAGCGGCATCGCGAGCTTCGGGTAGCGCTGGACCAGCTTCCGGCGATCCATCGGGAAGCGGTGGTGCTCCGACTCGAGGGGCTGTCGACCCGGGAGATTGCGGCCGTCCTGGGGATCAGCGAAACCAATGTCGGCGTCCGCCTGCTCCGAGCCCGGGCCATGCTTCGACGCCTGCTGGGCGACGATCGATGACGATTCCCGCGCGCACCGCCGATGGGGACTGGAACCGGTGGGGGGCCGATTGGCGGGCCGGCCGGAGCGCGCCTTCGACCGGACCCGAAGCGATTCGGCGCGCCGTCGCGTGGGGCACGTTCCGCCTCCGCCTGGTTGCCGCGGTCGACCTCGGTTGGGCCCTGGCGAGTCTCGGCGTTTCGACGGTGATCTTCCGCCAGTGGGACGATCTGGTGATGGTGACCTGGCTGGTGGCGGTTTGGGTATTCGCGCTGGCGGCGGTGGGTCTGACGTTCTGGAACCGGCGCGGGCTCTGGTCGGCCCGGGAGCCGACGGTCGCCGGGTTCCTGAACCTCCAGTTGCGTCGAAGCCAGGCCAAACTCCGGACCGTGGTCATCGTGCGGTCGATGATCCTGGCGCAGGCCGCGTTCCTGCTCCCCTTCGGTTTCATCGAATACGGAGCCCATCCCGGGCGCTACGACGGCGATCCCGCCCAGGCCCTGCTCCGTTACGGCACCATCGCGGCCTGCTTTGCGGTCGGTCTGCTGTGGTCGGTCTGGTTCCGGCGCCGTGCCCGTGCCGAACTCGCGTGGTACGAACCCCTGGCTCGCGCGGCCGGAACCGCCGCCGAGGAGGAGACTGACCCTGAGGTGCGCTGACTCGGCTTCAGCGGGCCAGCTTTTCGAGCCGGGCCACCGCCTGGTGGAGGAAGTCCTCGGTTTTGCAGAAGGCAAACCGGGTGTAGTCGCGCCCCATGGCGGGGTCGGAGAAAAAGCTGGTACCGGGCACGGTGGCCACGCCACCCTCGATGGTGAGCCAGCGGGCAAATTCGTCGGCCGGCATCTTCCGGATGGCGGTGAAATCGGCGAGGATGTAGTAGGCCCCTTCGGGCGGCTCGCACCGGAACCCGGCCTTGCGGAGGGCCGTGACGAGGAGGTCGCGGCGGGCGCGGTAGTCCCGTTCGAGGTGCTCGTAGTACTCCCTGCCTAACGTTTCCATCGCGACGGCCAATCCCTCCTGAAGCGGGGCGGGTGCCCCCACGGTCAGGAAGTCGTGGACCTTCCGGATGGCGTCGGTGACGGCGGCGGGGGAAATGATGGTCCCGATCCGCCAGCCGGTGATGCTATAGGTCTTGGAGGCGCCGCTGATCGTGATGGTGCGGTCGCGCATCCCGGGCAGGGTGGCCATCGGGATGTGCTCGCCCTGGTAATAGATGTGCTCGTAGATCTCGTCGGTGATGGCCCAGGCGCCGTGGCGCTGGCAGAGTTCCGCGATCCCGGTCAGCTCGGCCCGGGTCAGGACCCGGCCGGAGGGATTGCCGGGCGTGTTGACGATGACGGCCCGGGTCCGGCTCGAGAAGGCCTTGGCGAGCCGGTCGAGGTCGACGGGCTGACCGGGCATCATCGGGACGAAGACTGGTTTGGCCTCGCAGAGGATCGCCTCGGGG
>CADEGB010000022.1 GCA_902826755.1 uncultured Gemmatimonadota bacterium | reverse complement strand
TGTTTCGGTCTTGCGGGTCTGGGTGAGCTTCGGGGCGGGCCCGACCTTCTTGTCCGCGCCCTCGTCGGCGGCCATGCTCTTGAGGTCCATCGTCATATACATCTTCTGGGCCGGCATGACCGTCGTCCATACCGCGGTCTGACCGTTCACGAGCATGTAGGTGCCCTGAGCACTGCCACCGCGAAACTCGATCCGGGTCCGATCCCCCCGGTAGCTGCTGGCCATCTCGCCCGTCGCCTTCCCTTGGGAGAACATTTTGGTGACGATGGTCCCTTCGAACGACTGGGCCAGGGCGGTTGAGCCTAGCGACGACATCGCAACGGCGGTGAGGACGAACGAGCGCATGGGCCGGCTTCCGGGGCAAAAGGTCCCTCCAAGCTAGCAGCTTGAATCCAGCCGCCGGAAGCGGCCCGCCCGCGCCCGACATCGCTCATCCCGATTGGTGTGACCGGAAACGCGACCGGGTGGCGCGAATCAGCGGGAATGCCAACCTTGGGAGACACCGCATCCGCGGAGCGCTCGATCCCCGAACCCGAGGTGGAGCATGACGCGTCACCGTCACTCGCTCGCGAAAGAAGGAACGACTACCGGCCTACTCGGCGCCGCCGTCGTCGCGCTCTGGTTTCTGGCGACCGACCTGGTCCGGGGGGAGCCGTTCCTGACACCGAGTCTCCTTGGTCAGGTGCTCCTGTTCGGCAACCTGGGGCCCGACCCCGCGCTCGTGGACCCGGTCTCCGTGCTCGCCTACACCGCCTTTCACGTCGGCGCCTTCCTGCTATTCGGGTTCATCGTGGCCGAGTTCGTGCACCTCGCCGTGCGTCAGCCGGTTTTTCGGTTTGGTCTCCTCGTCCTCTTCTGCGCGTTCGAGGTGGTGTTCGTGGGCGTGGCGGTGATGTTCCTCGAGGGAACCGACGGCCACTTCCCGATCGGGTCAATCCTCGGCGCCAACACGCTTGCCGCGCTGGCCATGGGGAGCTACTTGTGGCGGCGCCATCCGGCCCTCAAGCGGGAGCTGGCGCGGGCTCCGCTCGGCAGCTGATCCTCACCGAGCCGGGACCACCGCCACGCGCTCCGCCACTTCAGCGGCGGAGAAAAAGCCGAGAGCGACCCGGCCCGGATCGGTGAGGTTGGCGACGTTGCCGCGGACCGACGCCGGAGGCGCCGAAAACGGCCCACCCCCGCCGGTCGTCTGCTCGAAGAGCGCGAAGTAGTACCGGAAGGCGGCTTCCGAAAGCGCCACCTGTCGCACCGACACCCGTTGCCCCGGGTCGACCACCTCTTCGTCGTACGGCTGGTAGCCGACGACCCGGCCCCCGTCGTAGAACCGATCTTCGCTGATGATCCGAAACCGGTTTCCCGGATCGACCGCGATCCGGGGCACGTCGTCGACCCGCAATTCCCACAGGTAGTAGTCGTCGCGGCCGGCCGGATCGGTGTAGTCGATCACCGCCCGGAAGCCGGAGTCGCCCTGGGGAATTCCCTCCTCTTCGAAGACGAAGTAGAGCGAGTCGATCGGTGCCACCGGAAGCAGGTCGTGGCTGGCCTGATAGCGGTCGCCCAGATAGTCGATGGTCAGGGTGTAGCGCCGCCCGACGACCGGTTGGAAGCCGTCCACCGCGTAGACCCCGGGGCGCGTGGCGAGTTCCGGAAAGGAAACGACCTGGCCGGCCCCGTCGTTCACGGTCACCACCGCGCCGCGGGCCGCCGGCGCCGGACCGGCCCGATCGAACGCGTCCGTGGTCGTGAGCCGGATTTCCTGATGCCCCGACCCGTTGCCGGCCCGCAGCTCGATCCGGCCTTCGACGACGAGCCGGGTAGGCCCCTCGGCCACGTCGAGGTCGACGACCCGGGTACACCCGGCGGCCGCGACGGCGGCGAGCGCGACGAGCAACGCCTTCATGATCTCAAAACCGGAAGGTGTAGCTGACACTGGGCACGATCCCAAAAATCGACGTCTGCACCGCCTCGACCAGCAGCGGGTTGTTCTCCGCCTGTTGGAACGAGATCGATTGGGCGTTGAACCGATTGTAGAGATTGAAGAGGCCGAGTTGGAGCTGACTCCGACCCGTCGAGCGGGTGAATGTCAGGTCGAGCCGATGGTACGCGGGCAAACGAGCGGCGTTCCGATCGCCATACTCGATGACCTGCAGTCCGCCGAACTGGTAGCGCGAGGTCGGATAGGTGGCCGGCAGCCCGCTCGCGGCGACGAAGGTCCCACCGACCGTCCACCGGCGGGACAGCGGCAGAAACGCCACCACCGAAACGTCGTGGGTCTTGTCGTAGGGCGACCGGTAGTAACGGCCGCCATTGATCCCCGGGTCGCCGGGCTCGGTGCCGAGGACCCGCCGCTCGGAGCGGCTCCACGTGTAACTCACCCACCCCGTCAGCTTACCGGTCCGTTTCCGGGCGTAGAGTTCGAGGCCCACGGCCCGTCCGTCTCCCTGGAGCATCTCCGTCTCGAGGCGGTCGTTGAGCGCGAGGTCCGCCCCGGGAACGAAATCAGTCACGCGGGTCAGCCGCTTGTAGTAGCCCTCGATCGACGCCTCGTACGCCTCCCCGCCCCAGTTGGTGGCGTACCCGAGCGCCACCTGATCGGAAACCTGCGGCTCGAGGTAGGGTCCGACCGGCTCCCAGATGTCGACCGGCGTCGGCGAGTTGGTGTTCGAGACGAGGTGAAGATATTGGCGGGTTCGGGCGTAACTGGCCTTGAGGCTGGCCCGGTCCGAGAGACCCAGTCGAAGCGAGACCCGCGGCTCGATGCCCCCGAACGACGAAATCGCCGAACCATCGTCGTATCGAGTGCTGTCGATCACCACACCGCGCTCGTACCGTCCCAGCGCCGGGTCGAAGCGGACTGGCCGGTCGTCCGCGTAGCGGTAGATGGTGGCGGGCCCGGTCCGCCGAAACCCGGCCCACCGGAGTCCGTACCGGATCGAAACTCGGGGCGACAGATCCAACTCCTGACTCGCGTGGAGGGCCGGCGCGATCCCCGCGCGCGGCTGGAGGTCGACTGGTACCACCGGCGAGTTGCCAACCGGCCGAATGCTCCCAGGCTCGATGTCATGCTTGACCAACTCGGCACCGAACTCGATCAGGTTGCCATTGGCGACATGGAAGGTCTGCCCGATCTTGAGGTCCATGCCGCCGATCCGCGACGTCCACGCGAGATCGCGACCGATCCCGAGAAACTCGAGCCCATAGTCGTAGTCGCTGACCGTCAGCGTCACCTTCGAGAAGAGTCTATTGCCGAACGCCTGATTCCACCGGAGCGTCCCAGCCGAGTTCCCCCAGCCAGCAGAAAACCGCTCCGCGACCGCGAAGCGGTCCCGGCCGAAGTACCCGGACGCCAGCAGCGCGCCGGTGGCGCCCAGTCGGACGTTGGCCTTGACGTTGAGGTCGTAGAAGTACGCCACGTTCCGGTTGAGATCCGGATCGCTCGACAGCTTGAGGAAAAGGTCTGCGTAGGTCCGCCGGCCCGCCACCAGGTAGGACCCGGTCCGGCCCGGCAGCGGCCCCTCCACGGAGAGCCGGCTCGAAAGCAGGCCGACCGTGGCGGCGCCCTCGAACTCCCGAGCGTTGCCCTCCCGCTGCCGGACATCGAGGACCGACGACAGCCGCCCCCCGAATCGGGCCGGGATGGCGCCCTTGTAGAGCTTGACGTCGTCGATCGCGTCGCCGTTGAAGACGGAGAAGAACCCGAACACGTGCGCCGGGTTGTAGATGGTCGACTCGTCGAGCAGAATGAGGTTCTGGTCGGCACTGCCACCCCGGACGCTGAACCCGGTGGAGAAGTCGCTGATCGTGGTCACCCCCGGCAGCAACGTCAGGGTCCGAATCGGATCGAGTTCGCCGAGCACCACCGGGACCAGCTTGATCGTGTTGATGTCGAGCCGGGTGGTGCTCATCTCGATGCTGCCGGGGTCCGCGTCGGAACTGTCGCGGCGGCCCGCGACGGAAATCTCCTCCAACTCGAACGGCATCGGCACCAGGACGAAGTCCCGGGTCACCGATTGCTCGAGCGTCAGCGTGGTGACGTTGGGCGTGAAACCGACGGCCCGAATCCGAATCACGTGCTGGCCTCGCGGCAACGCCAGGACGAAGAACCCATCCTGGTTGCTCTCCACTCGCACCGCCTGTCCGTCGGCGGACACCTGGGCGTAGCGGATCACCTCGCCACTCGCCTCGGAACGGACATACCCGCTGAGCCGAACCTGCGGCGCGGCCTGGCCGAGAGCCGGTTCGGGCCGACCCAACAGGGCAACCAGTGCAATCAGGGAAACCGACGACCCGACGACGAGGCGAAACCAGGAACAGCGGTGCGGCACGTTCACGAACGCTCGACTGGCAAGAAGGCCCGACCGATCCGCCCGGTCGCGGTGGCCCCGCAGACTAGCGGCGTCGGGATTCGAAATCCAGCACCGGACCAGGCCCGCGTCCCCAATGTAACGCGAGGACCACGACCCCGAGCAGCAACACCGCCCCGGCCTGGTGCAGCGCCGCGGCCGGCACGGGAACCCACCACAACAGGGTCACCAACCCGAGCAGAAACTGGGTCACGACTACCCCTACCAGTCCCGCCCACAGCAAGACCGGGGCGCCCGCTTGCCGGAGGCGCCATCCGAGCAGGGCCACGACCACCACTGCCACCACCGCCAGCACCCGGTGATTGAACTGAATGGCAATGACGTTGGCGAACGGATTGATCCACCACGGTTCGAGCCTCAGATACCCGGCCGGCACGATCCGCCCCCCCATCAAGGGAAACTCGTTGTAGATCTTGCCAGCATTGGTACCCGCAACGAATGCACCCGCCATGATCGTGAGCAGGACCACGACAAGGGTACCCATCGCCAGCGCACCAACGCGGCCCGCCCCCGCCGGCGCGGGGCGTTTCCTCAACAGATCGGCCGCCGTCCAGACCGCGGTCATGAATAACACCAAGGCCAGGCCGAGATGCGCGGCCAGCCGGTACTGACTGACATCGGTCCGGCCCGACAGCCCACTCCGGACCATGTACCACCCGAGAGCACCCTGCCCGAGCGTCAGGAACCCCATGGCGATGATCCGGCCGCGTATCGGCGGCGGGAACCAACCCCGAGCCAGGCCGAGAAGCCCGGGAATGGCGATCGCCAGGCCAACGACTCGAGCCCAGAGCCGGTGGAGGTACTCCCAGAAGAAGATCCGCTTGAAGCCCGCCAGCGTCATGTTCGGGGCTTCGAGCTGGAACTCCGGAATCTGCCGGTACTTCGCGAACTCGGCCTCCCAGGCGGCGGCGCCGATCGGCGGCAGCACCCCGCTGATCGGCCGCCACTCGGTAATCGAGAGACCCGATTCCGTCAGCCGGGTCACGCCGCCGATCACGACCGTCAGGGCCACCATTACCGCCCAGACGGCGAGCCATCGGCCGATCCCGACTCTGCTCATCCCGTGGCCCTTTCCGGAACTGCCATTTTGGCGCATTTGGCAGGCATAGGGAATGCCCTGTCCCTACTCGACAACGTCGATCCGGGGACCTGCGGTCCTCGAATTGTTCTTGCTCGATTTACCTCAATTGGCGAGCGCGACACATGGCCTCGAAGATCATCGGTATCGACCTCGGCACCACCAACTCGGTGGTCGCCGTCATGGAAGGTGGCGACCCGGTCGTCATCCCCAACGCCGAGGGCGGCCGGACCACCCCCTCCGTCGTTGCCTTTACCAAGGACGGCGAACGGCTCGTCGGCCAGGTCGCCAAGCGCCAGGCCGTCACCAACCCCAAGCAGACGATCTTCTCCATCAAGCGGTTCATGGGCCGCCGGATGAACGAGATCACCGAGGAAACCAAGCGGGTTCCCTACAAAGTCGAGGCCGGGCAGAACAGCCTCGCCTCGGTGGAGATCGCCGGGAAGAAGTATACGCCACCCGAGATCTCCGCGATGGTGCTCCAGAAAATGAAACAGACGGCCGAGGACTACCTCGGTCACTCGGTCGACAAGGCCGTCATCACCGTGCCGGCGTACTTCAACGACGCCCAGCGGCAGGCCACCAAGGACGCCGGCAAAATCGCCGGTCTCGAGGTGCTCCGGATCATCAACGAGCCGACGGCCGCGGCGTTGGCGTACGGCACCGAGAAGAAGAAGGACGAAAAAGTCGCGGTGTTCGACCTCGGCGGCGGCACCTATGACATCTCGGTCCTCGAACTCGCCGATGGCGTTTTCGAGGTCAAGAGCACCAACGGCGACACCCACTTGGGCGGCGACGACTTCGACCTTCGGCTGATCGACTGGCTGGTGGCGGAATTCAAGAAGGATCAGGGCATCGACCTCTCCAAGGACGCGATGGCGCTCCAGCGTCTCAAGGAAGCGGCCGAAAAGGCCAAGTGCGAGTTGTCGAGCACCCAGCAGACCGACATCAACCTGCCGTTCATCACCGCCGATCAGTCGGGTCCCAAGCACCTCAACATGACCCTGACCCGGGCCAAGTTCGAGCAACTGGTCGACGACCTGATTCAGCGCACCCTGCCGCCGATGCAGCAGGCCCTCAAGGACGCCGGACTCGACCCGAAAGGGATCGACGAGGTCATCCTGGTCGGCGGCTCGACCCGAATTCCCAAGATCCAGCAGATCGTCAAGGACTTCTTCGGCAAGGAGCCGAACCGCTCGGTCAACCCGGACGAGGTCGTCGCGATCGGCGCCGCCATCCAGGGCGGCGTGCTCGGCGGCGAGGTCAAGGACGTGCTCCTCCTCGACGTCACCCCGCTCTCCCTCGGCATCGAGACGCTCGGGGGCGTCACCACCGTCCTGATCCCGCGGAACACCACCATTCCGACCAAGAAGTCGGAGGTCTTCTCCACCGCGGAGGACAACCAGACCACGGTCGAGATCCACGTGCTCCAAGGCGAGCGGCAGATGGCCCAGGACAACCGGACCATCGGCAAGTTCCAGCTGACCGGGATCCCGCCGGCCCCTCGCGGAATGCCGCAGGTCGAGGTCACTTTCGACATCGACGCCAACGGTATCCTTCATGTGTCGGCCAAGGACAAGGCCACCAACAAGGAACAGAAGATCCGGATCGAGGCGTCGAGCGGCCTGTCCGACACCGAAATCGACAAGATGGTCAAGACCGCCGAGGCGAACGCCGCGGCCGACAAAGACCGCCGCGAAGCCATCGAGGCTCGCAATCAGTTGGACGGTCTGGTCTACAAGGTCGAAAAGGACTCGAAGGAGTGGGTCGACCGCCTGGCGCCGGACGTCAAGGCCAAGCTCGACGAGGCGGTGGAAGCCGGGAAACAGGCCCTCCGCGCGGGCGATGCGGCCGGCATCAAGACGGCGCTGAACGAACTCAACGGCGCGTACTCGGCGGCCGGGGCCTCGCTCTACCAGAGCGCGAGCCAAACGACCACGGACGCCGGCACCGGCGAACCTGGCCCGGCTGGCGCCCAAGGCGGCAAGCAGGACGACGTCGTCGAGGCGGACTACGAGATCGTCGACGACGGGAAGAAACCGTAAGCCGGGAAGTCGGCCACCAGGCGAAGGAAGGCGGGGCGCGAGGAAGGACTCGCGCCCCGCCTTCCGCGTTCCAGGATCCCACGGTCAAGCCCCGCCCGAGCGGCGCCGATACTCAACCGGTACTTGGCTCCACTCGACTGGACACGCTTCTGATGACCGCCGCGACCCGAATCCTGTTCGTCGACAACGAGCCTCGCCTCGTCGACGAACTCCGTGGCTTGGCGGGAGAAAACGGCGACTCGTGGGAGCTCGCGTTCGCCCCGGGAAGCGAGGCGGCCCTCGCCGCCCTGAACGCTCGCGGGTACGATGCGGTCGTTTCCGAGGCGGGCCTGGCGGGCATGGCCGGCGTCGACCTGCTCGAGGAGGTCCGGCGCCGCAGCCCCGGCACGATCCGCCTGCTCCTTGCCGATGCCGCGAGCCGAGAGGGCACGATCCGGGCGGCGGGCCCGGCTCATCAGTCACTCGCCCGGCCGTCCGGGCCAACGGCGGTCCGAAAAGCCCTCAGGCGAGCGCTGGCCCTCCGACGACTGCTCCGGTCCGATCAGCTGCTCGCCACCGTCGCCCGGATCGAGCATCTCCCTGCCCTCCCCCACCTCTATCGCAAGGTCGTCGAGGAACTGGGCAAGGCAACGGCATCGATGGCGAGGGTGGCCGAGATCATTGGCGAAGACGTGGCCATGGCGCCCGAGGTCCTCAAACTCGCGAATTCGGCGTTCTATGGCTCGAACCATGGGGGCGCCAGCATCGACGGCGTCAGCAGCATCGAGCGCGCGGTCCAACTCCTGGGCTTCGACACGGTGGCGATGCTGGTGCTCCGAGCGGGCGTGTTCCGGGCCTTTACCGGCACGCCGGTGCCGCCAGCCCTGCTGGAAGCGATCGGCGACCACAGTGTCCGTTCGACCCGGGCCGCCAGGATCATTGCCCGGATGGAGCGGGTGGACCAGCGAGTCGCCGACGACGCCGTGACCGCCGCGCTCCTCCATGAGATCGGCATCCTGGTCATGGCGGCGAACCTCCCTGAGTACCGGGACGTGCTCGAACAACAACAGCAGGACGGCGGGCCGATCGGACGATTCGAGCAGGCACTCCTCGGGACCACCCACGCCGCCGTGGGCGCTTACTTGCTTGGTCTGTGGGGTCTCCCCGACGGGTTGGTGGAAGCGGTGGCCCACCATGAATCACCGGCGGCAGTGGAAGAGCAGGACGGGATTGACGTGATTTCCATCGTCGCCGCGGCCGGCGCGCTCGCCCACCTCTACGGCCCCGGGCCGTTCGAGCCGGAACCGGCCGTCCGATTCGAGATCGGCGCCCGCGAGCGGTGGCCCGACTGGGAGGCTTCCTGCCAGAGCGAACTGGCCCTCGGCTCGACCAGATGACTGACCGTTAAGCAGATCCAAACCAACGACTTAGACGGCAGGCCTCGACGCGACTGGCCGTCCTGAGTCGGTCAGTTTGACCGATTCGGGCCGGCACGGTGGCTGCAGAGTGCGTCGAAACCCGTCGGGGCGCGACCATCGTAACCGACGGCGCATCAACCGCGTATATTCTTCGGGCGGACCCGCTTGGCCACCTCTCACGGCCGTGGCAGCCAACCGGTTCCGATTCGAATGACGGTTCGACCCTGAAGGCGCCACGGCCCGGAGCAGCGCACAACTATGTCGGTTCGGTCGTTGAATTGGCTCAAGTTCGGCGGATTAGTGGGGCTCGCTTTCGTCCTCGGCCTGCTGTTCGCCGGCCTGCTCGATCTGCCCACCACCTCCTTGGCTCAGAACCGAAAGCCCGAGGCCAAGGTGATTCCGGCCTCGGCGTTACAGGCCACCCCGGCCGCCACGACCAGCGGCGCCACCATGCCGCTCGTCACGCTGTCGGACGCGTTCGCCAACGTGGCGGAACAGGTCCGGCCGAGCGTGGTCTACATCGTGGCCCGTCGGACCGAAAAAGAGGCCGACAAACGCTCCACCGTGCCGCCTGGATTCGAGGAGTTCTTCGGAACCCCGCGGCGCAACCGGAATCAGCCGCAGGTCGAGACCGGGGCCGGCTCCGGGTTCATCGTCTCGGAAGACGGCTACATTCTGACCAACAATCACGTCGTCGACGGAGCCGACCGAGTCACGGTTCGACTCCTCGACCGGCATGAGTTCACGGCCAAAGTCGTCGGAACGGATCCGAACACCGACGTGGCCGTCATCAAGATCGAGCCGAAGCACGGGCTGACCTTCAAGCCAGCGGCCCTCGGCGCCAGCGCGGAGGCCCGGGTCGGAGAGTGGGTCCTTGCGGTCGGCAACCCGTTGTCCGAAAACCTCAGCTTCACGGTCACGTCGGGTATCATCAGCGCCAAGGGCCGGGGCCGGCTGCCCCTCCCCGGGTACCAGCAGCTCTCGATTCAGGATTTCCTGCAGACCGACGCCGCGATCAACCGGGGCAATTCCGGCGGGCCGCTTCTCAACGTCCGCGGTGAGGTCATTGGAATCAATTCCGCGATCTATAGCCCGACCGGGGTGAGCGCGGGCTACGCCTTCGCGATCCCGATCGATCTCGCCAAGCAGGTCATGGACCAGCTGATCTCCAAGGGCAAGGTCGAGCGAGCCGCCCTCGGCGTCCTCGTCACCGATGCCACCTCGGAGGACGCCGAGTGGGCGAGCCTCGACGAGATCTACGGCGTCAAGATCAACGAGTTCGTCGAAGGTTCCCCGGCCAAGAACGCCGGTCTCCAAGAGGGCGACATCGTCGTCACGATCGACGGGCAGCGGGTCGACTACACCGCTCAGCTGCAGCAATTGGTCGGATTCCGGAAAGCCGGCGAAGTCGTCAAGGTCGAGGTGGCCCGGAAAGGCGGCGCTCGCAAGGTCTACAACATCCGGCTCATCGCCCAGGGCGAGCCGACCCGCCTGGCCTCCCGCGAGGGCCAGGACGGCGAGGCCGAGCCGGCCCCCGAAGAGTCCTCCAGCGAGGTCAAGGAGCGGCTCGGCGTGGGGGTCACGGCGGTGACGTCCGACGCGGCTCGGGAACTCGGCCTCCCGTCGGGAACCCGGGGCGTGGTGGTCGAGTCGGTCGATCCCTATGGGCCGGCGGACGGTCTCTTGACCGCGCAGTCGGATGGCGGCTTCGACATCATCACGGCGGTGGAAGGCAAGGTCATCCGGACCGAGACCGACCTCCGAGCGGCGATTCGGGCTGCCCGGGCCGGCGAAGTGCTCTCCCTGACGGTGCTGACTCCGGTGCGCAATGACCGCCCCGCATCCCGGATCGTCCGGGTCAAGGTGAAGTAGACCTGGACCTCGACCCAGCAGAACGGGGTCTCCGCGATCATCCGCGGAGACCCCGTTTTCGTTCCCACCCCGGTCTGCTTATTTGCCCTTCGGCGCCACCGGGATCTTCTTCGAAGACGCAACCGAGTCCCAGTAGGTCCACCCCCAGCCAGCCAGCTTGCCATTGATCACGACGACCGGTGTCATCTTCCGGTCCGTCAGGCTGAGCGAATCCGTCTTCCCCTTCCGGGGATAGAGCATCGCCTCGATGAAGAGCCCGTCGATCAGGTAGGGGTCAGTCCGCTTCGGCTGGTCGCCCTCCATCGCGCTGATCACGCTGTCCTTGGTGATTCCAGCCGATAGGTTCTCGAGCCGGGGATCGGCCCGCTCGCACCCGGTCAACACCAGCACCGTCGCCGCCGCCAGGCCCCAGGTCAGCCTCCGAAGTGTGATCTGCATCACTGATCGTCCGCCGTTGGAAGTCGAAGCCAAACAACCACTTATGGGGTGACGAATCTAACGCATCGCTCAAGAAATCGAAGCCCCCTGCCGATCCTAGAGAGAAGACCGAACCCAAGCCGGGGCTTCTGATGCCAGTGGAAACGAGAACGACCGTCGACGAGACGGTGCTCGACAGCTATCGGGTCCTCCAGGAAGAAGGGCAGCCCGACGTCGTGACTGAGTTCATCGACGTATTCCTGGCCGATCTCCCCGGCCGGGTCGAGCAACTGCGGCAGGCGGTCGCTTCGGCCTCGGCTCAAGCCGTCAAATCGTCGGCCCACGCCCTCAAGGGCAGTTCCGGCTCGGTTGGCGCGGTCATGCTCTCGGGCCTGTGCGGCCAACTCGAAGCCAACGCCCGCGCTGGCTCCACCGAGGGCGCGCTCGACCTGCTCGCCGCCATCGAGGCCGAGGCCGTTCGGGCCGATCAGGAACTGCGGCGGTTCCGGGTCGAGTAAGCCGGCCACGGGTTGCAGCTCGAAACGACCTCTCGCGCGGCGGCGCGGGAGGTTGTACTGTTTTTGGGTCCCACCCCGCGAACGTGGCGAAACTGGCAGACGCGCAGGACTTAGGATCCTGTCCCTCACGGGGTGCGGGTTCAACTCCCGCCGTTCGCATCGGCGGCCCGAACCCACGTCGAACAGATCTGGAGGCCCAATGGAGTCCCTGGCAGGTTTCCTAGGCACCCTCGGTGGGACCGTGTTCCGGTGGTCCGCCCTCGCCTTCCTGGGCGTCAACGGGCTGGCCGCGATCGTCTTCTTCGTGACTCGAGACCGCGCCCTGGTCAACCGCTGGACCTCCCGCCTGGTGGCGGCGAACCTCCTGCTCCTCGGACTCGGAGTCGGGGTCCCCGCCGTGGCCTTCTGCCTCCGCTCCGTCGTCAACGCCGTCTCGGTCAGCCAGGCCACCGAAGTCCGCCTTTCCGACGAGTAGCCTCCCCGGCGCCCTCCGGCGCCGGGCTCCACCCGCCGTTCCCAGCCCGGCCATCCGGCCGGTCTCCGATTATCTTCCCCCGGCCATGTCAGACATTACCGTTACCAAGACCGCCGAAGACGCGGCCTCCAAGTCCTTTCGCGTGTCCGTGCCCGTCGACCGGGTCAAGGCCGCCGAGGACCGAGCCGTCGCGGAATACGGCCGCCGTGTCAAACTCCCCGGCTTCCGTCAGGGCCGCGCCCCCATTCCCGTCATCCGGAAGCGCTTCGGCGACGCGATCAAGCAATACGTCGTCGAGGAGGTGCTCCGGGAAGGATGGGAGCAGGCCCGGACCGCTGAGGACCTGAAGCCGATCACCGACCCGAGCGTCCGGAACCTCAAGTTCGAAGAGGGACAACCGGTCGAATTCGAGGTCGTCGTCGAGGTCCGTCCCGACGTCAAACTGTCCCGGATCGGCGGCTTCACGCTGACGCGAACCGTGGCACCGGTATCGAAGGCCCAGCTCACCGAGCAACTCGACCACCTGCGCGAGAACAAAGCCGCATGGCTGCCGGTCGAAGACCAGGCCCCGGTCGAGGGCAACATGGTCCGGGTCGAGGTCGCCGCGATCGAGGATGGCGAGCGGAAGCCCGCCCAGCCCTACACCATCGTGATCGGCCAGGGGCAGACCCTGCCGGCCCTCGAGGAGAAGATTCTCGGCCTCAAGACCGGCGAATCGGCCGAGGTCGACATCAAGTTCCCCGACGACCACGCCGACGAAAGCCGGCGCGGTCAGTCACGCCGGGTCCACGTCACCGTCCACGAGGTCAAACGGCAGGACCTGCCGCCGCTCGACGACGCCTTTGCCAAGTCGGTGGGAGACTTCGACGATCTCGCGGCCCTCGAAGCCGCGGTCCGGGCCGACCTGGCCCGCAACGCGGAGCGGGAGGCGGATCAGGGCGTTCGGGAGCAACTCCTCGACCAGCTGATCAGCGCCAACGCGGTCGAAGCGCCGCCGTCGCTGGTGGGGCGGACCCTGCACGCCTTCCTCCACGCGTACAACATTCCGCACGAGCGGGAGGAGGCGTTCAACGCCGAGTTCCGCCCCATCGCTGAGCGCCAGGTCAAGCGGGAGCTTGCCCTCGGGGCCGTGGCCGAGGCGAACAAGCTGTTCGCCACCGAGGCCGAGCTCGACGAGCGGATCAAAGCGCTGGCCGACGCCCGGGGCACCACGTTCAACGAAATCTACGCCCAGCTCGAGAAGGCCAAGCGGCTCGGCGAACTCGAACGGAGCATCACCGAAGACAAAATCTTCGGATTCCTGCTGTCCCAGTCGACGGTCGAGGAGGCCAAGTAAGGTGAGCACCATGCTCTATCCGCCGTACATCATCGAACGCTCGCCCCGGGGCGAGCGGACGTACGATATCTTCAGCCGCCTGTTGATGGATCGGATCGTCTTCCTCGGCGCCCCGATCAACGACGACGTGGCGAACATCATCATCGCTCAGCTCCTCTTTCTCGACGCCGACAACCCCGAGAAAGACATCTACATGTACATCAACTCGCCGGGCGGCCACGTCCACAGCGGCATCGCGATCTACGACACGATGCAGCACCTGCGGGCCCCGGTGAACACGATCTGCATGGGCATGGCGGCATCGATGGGCGCCTTCCTGCTGGCGTCCGGCACCAAGGGCAAGCGCGCCGCGCTGCCCCATGCCCGGATCATGATCCACCAGCCGTCCGGCGGCTCCCAGGGCACCGCGGCCGACATCGAGATCGCGGCCCGCGAGGTTCTGCATACCCGGACGACCATGAACCGGCTCTTCGCCAAGCACACCGGGCAGCCGACCGAGTCCATCGAACGGGACTCCGACCGGGACCGGTACATGTCCGCGGACGAGGCCAAGGCCTACGGGATCATCGATCAGGTCTTCGCGCCCAAGGTGGCGCCGGCGGTCGTCGCGAGCTGACGTTCGACGTCCCCTGACCCAGGCCCCGAAGCGGGGCAGACCGGAACCCCGGTCTGCCCCGCTCGACGTTTCAGGCCGGCCTTTCACCAACCCTTCAGGGGGCCTTCACCTCGATTGGCTAAGCTGGCCAGCGACCCCGCTGCATCCGTCCCGAACTCGGCGAGCCTCAGCAATGCCCGACCAGACACCCCTTACGATGGGCCAGCAGTTCGGCCGTCGCTCTTGGGCCGAGCCCTGGAAGATCAAGATGGTGGAACCCCTGCGGATGGTGGATCGGGCAGGCCGGGAGGCCGCCCTGATCGAGGCAGGTTACAACACCTTCCTGCTCCGGTCCGACCGGGTCTACATCGACCTGCTGACCGACAGCGGCACCAGCGCCATGAGCGACCGCCAATGGGCGGGAATGATGCTCGGAGACGAGGCCTACGCGGGCAGCGTCAACTTCTACCACCTCGAAGCGGCGGTCCAGCGCTACTACGGTTACCGCTATCTGTTGCCCACCCACCAGGGCCGAGGGGCCGAGCACCTGATCTCGCGGGTTGCCATCACACCCGGCCAGATCATTCCCGGCAACATGTACTTCACCACGACCCGGGCCCACCAGGAACTGGCTGGCGGCAGTTTCGTCGACGTCATCATCGACGAAGCGCACGATCCGACCAGCCTTCATCCCTTCAAAGGCAACATCGACCTCGACAAGCTGGCAGCCCTGATCGAGCGGGAGGGCGCGGCCCGGTTGGCGTATGTCAGCCTGGCGGCCACCGTCAACATGGCGGGCGGCCAGCCGGTCAGCCTCGCCAACGTCAAAGCGGTCAAGCAGCTCTGCGACCGACACGGGATCCGGGTCTACCTCGATGCGACCCGCCTGGCCGAGAACGCCTTCTTCATCCAGGAGCGGGAGGCAGGGTACGCGGACCGATCGATCGCCGAGATCGTGCTCGAGTTCACTCGACACACCGATGGTGCCTGGAGCAGCGCCAAGAAAGACAGCTTGGTCAACATCGGCGGGTGGCTGGCCATCAACGACTTCGAGGTCTTCGAGGAACTCCGCAACCAGATCGTCCTGTTCGAGGGCCTCCACACCTACGGGGGTCTGGCCGGGCGGGACATGGAGGCCATGGCGATCGGAATCGAGGAGTCCCTCCAGGACGACCACATCCGCTCCCGGATCGGACAGGTGCGCTATCTCGGCGAACTGCTGGTGGACTGGGGCATCCCGATCGTCCAGCCGATCGGCGGCCACGCCATCTTCCTCGACGCGAAGCAGTTCTACCCCCACCTGGCCCAGAGCCTCTTCCCCGCCCAGACCCTCGCGGCCGAGTTGTACCTCGATTCGGGGATCCGTTCGATGGAACGCGGGGTTGTCAGCGCGGGTCGCGACCCCATCACCGGCGACCATCACTATCCCAAACTCGAACTGACCCGGCTGACCATCCCGCGGCGGGTGTACACGCAGGCACACATGGACGTGGTGGCCGAAGCCGTCAAGGCGGTTTGGGATTCCCGGGCCAAGGCCCGAGGGCTCGCGATGGTCTACGAGCCAAAGTATCTCCGGTTCTTTCAGGCCCGCTTCTCGCCGGCGTGACCCCGACCGGACACAACGGGTTCAAGTCAAGTGTTGTCAAGGGGTTACAATGCCAGTCGGCGAGAAGACGTTTCTCCGCTACCTTGACTCCCGACCGGGCACCGAATCACCTTTCGTCCGGTCGGTGACACGGGCGGGAATCATCCCGCCCGTTCGTCCCTCGGCACCACCCTGACACCGAAGCGCATGTCCAACGACAAGCACCTCCGCTGCTCATTCTGCGGCAAGTCGAAGGATTCCGTCCGGAAGTTCATTTCCGGGCCTTCGGTGTATATCTGCAACGAGTGCATTACCCTCTGCAACGAGATCCTGGCGGAGGACGAAGAGCGGGAGGTGGTCGACAACATCACCCACGTCCCGACCCCCTCCGAGATCAAGGACGTCCTCGACCAGTACGTCATCGGCCAGGACCGCGCCAAGCGGACCCTGGCCGTCGCCGTGTATAACCACTACAAGCGGATCAACGCGTCGGCCGGACGGGACAACTCGGTCGAACTCGACAAGTCGAACATCCTGCTCCTCGGACCGACCGGGGTGGGCAAGACGCTGCTGGCCCAGACGCTGGCGCGGATCCTCGACGTGCCATTCACCATCGCGGACGCGACGACCCTGACCGAGGCCGGCTACGTCGGCGAGGATGTCGAGAACATCCTGGTCCGGTTGCTCCAGGCGGGCGAGTTCAACGTCGCGGAGTGCGAGCGCGGCATCGTCTACATCGACGAGATCGACAAGATCGCGCGGAAGTCGGAAAATCCGAGCATCACCCGGGACGTGTCGGGCGAGGGCGTCCAGCAGGCCCTGCTCAAGATCCTCGAGGGAACCGTGGCGTCGGTCCCGCCCCAAGGCGGCCGGAAGCACCCCCAGCAGGAATACATCCAGATCAACACCAAGGACATCCTGTTCATCTGCGGGGGCGCGTTCGACGGGCTCGAGAAGATCGTCCAGGGCCGGATCGGCCGGCAGCAGATCGGCTTCGGCTCCGGCCGCCCGGTCGACGGCACCGGGCCGGAAGCGCGAGACATCGACAAGGGGAACCCGTTTGCCCACGCGGAACCGGATGATCTGCTCCGATTCGGCCTGATTCCCGAACTCGTCGGCCGCCTCCCGGTCATCGTCTCGCTCGAATCACTCGACGAGGAGGCGCTGGTCCGGATCCTGACCGAGCCGAAGAACTCGATCACCAAGCAATACCACAAGCTGTTCGAGCTCGAGAACGTCGGGCTGACCTTCGACCACGAGTCGCTCCGGTCGGTGGCGCGGAAAGCCCTCAAGCGGGGCACCGGCGCCCGCGGTCTCCGCGCCATCCTCGAAACGGTGATGACGGACATCATGTTCGAGCTGCCGTCGCGGGACGACATCCGCGAAGTGGTCATCACGCCCGAATCGATCAACGAGCAGAAGCAGCCGCTGGTCATCACGGAGCAGCGCCGCCAGATCAAGGAAGCCTGAGTCGCGCCCGGCGTGACCACTCCGAACCCCCTCGCCGACCTCGCGGTCGAGTTCGTCGGCAGTTTCCCCGATCCACTCCATCCGCTGGTGCCCCCGCTGCCGGAGGTCGTCTTTTTCGGGCGCTCCAACGTCGGCAAGTCGAGCCTCATCAACGCGGTCGTCGGGCGGCGAATCGCCAAAACCAGCGCCACGCCGGGCAAGACCCAGCACCTCAACGTGTTCCGCTTTCCGGGGTTCTACCTCATCGACCTCCCCGGCTACGGCTATGCCAAGCTGTCGCAGACCGAGCGGCAGCGGCTCAGACGGCTCGTCGATCGGACCATTCGGGAGCGCCAGGGCCTGGCGGGGGTGGTCTGGCTGCTCGACATCCGCCATCCGCCGTCGAAGGACGATCTGGCGATGGCCGAGGTGCTGTCGGCGAGCGGCCGGGGCACGATCGTGGCGCTCACCAAGGCGGATAAGCTCTCCCGGGCCCAACAGGGGATCGCCCACCGGCAGCGGGCCGAGGATCTCGGCCTCGATCCCGAGGGGCTGCTGGTCACCTCGAGTGCCAAGGGTCTCGGCATCGTTGAGCTGGCGCTCTCGATCGAGGCGGCAACCCGCGCCACCGAAGGGCGAACCTGGGCGGGGTGACCCCCCGCCGCGCGTCGGGGGCGTGGTCGCGCCACCGTAATATCTGTCGGTATATTACGGAGGGTCGTTGGCCCAGGCCTCGAACCGCCGGAGCGAAGCGGTCGTGGCGCGTTCAACCGCCGCCGTCATCCGGCGATAGTGCGCCAGCAGGCGGCGCCCGAACGGGGTGAGGTCGGCGCCGCCGCCGGCTCGACCGCCGGTGGCGGCCGTCACCACCGGCCGGCCGAACAGCCGGTTGGTGCCGTCGACCAGCAACCAGGCTCGCCGATACGACATGCGCATCGATCGGGCGGCTTCCGCGATCGACCCGGTGCGGGCAATGGCGTCGAGCAGGGCCATTTTGCCCGGCCCGAGGCGCTCCCCGTTGGAAAACTGCACTCGGACGAACAGCGACCCCTTGATCCGATCCCGACTGGCCATGGCGGCACTCCCTGAGCGATGACGACGACCGAACTGGCCCTGCTCCATCTCGCGATCGCGGTCATCGCGTTCCTCTACGCCTCGGTGGGCCACGCCGGGGCGTCCGGATACATCGCCACCCTCACCCTGGCCGGCCTGGCGGCTGACGTGGTGCGGCCCACCGCATTGGTCCTCAACATCCTGGTGGCGACGCTGACGACCTACCAGTTTGCCCGCGCGGGGCACTTTGCCTGGGGTCGGTTCTGGCCATTTGCGCTCTTGTCGGTGCCGGCGGCATTTCTGGGGGGTACCATCCACGTTCCCACCAACCTGTTCAAGATCATGGTGGGCGTGGTGCTCCTCCTCTCGGCCGCGCGGTTCGCGGTCCGGACCGAGGACCCTTCGTCAACCCGGTTTCCACCGCGGTGGGTCGCGCTGACGGCGGGGGCCTTCCTGGGTCTCCTGTCGGGACTGACGGGCACCGGCGGCGGCATCTTCCTGACCCCGATGATGCTCCATCTGGCCTGGGCCCGGACCAAGGAAACGGCGGCCGTCTCCGCCCCGTTCATCCTGGTCAACTCGGTTTCGGGCCTTTCCGGGTTCCTGGCTGGCGGCCGGCCGCTGCCGTCGTTCGCGGCGAGCCTGGCGGTGGTGGCCGTGGCGGCCGGGTTCCTGGGCGGCTTCCTCGGGAGTCGGCGGTTCCCGGTCCGGACGATCCGACTGACCCTGGCCGCCGTGCTGCTCATCGCGGGCGCCAAGCTGACCTTCGGCCTCTGACGGGGCCCGCGGGCGCCCCGGGTTAGATTGCCGGTATGGTCCTCCGCCCGCTCCGCAAGCTTGCCTTGCCCGCCCCGGTCCAGGCCGTCCACGACGCCTGGCTTCGCGATCTCGACACCCGGCTGTCGGCCACTGACGCGGACTGGAACCTGATCTGTCGCGATACCCTGTTCGCGCTGTGGTATCCTGGCTTGGGCCGGTACGAGGACGTCCGGCCAGCCGGACCAGCTGCCGAAGCCGCGATGCTGGCCCTCGATCCCCGCAACATCACGCTCGAGCCAGAGTACTACGACGAGTGTGACGTGGCGGCGTTTGCCCGGGTCAAGCCCCTGCTCTGGCTCTGGTATTCGTTCGATCGGACTCCGCTCGGTGCCCAGAACGTTCAGCTCGGGGTCGAGTTCCGCCGGCTCCTTGCCCCCCGGATATTCCGACGCTGTGGCCGGAACTTCAAGTGCTTCCAGCACGTCGAGTTCTCGTTCGGCTACAATATGGAGGTGGGTGACGACGTCGTGGTCCACCGCCACGTGCTGCTCGATGACCGGGGTGGGATCGTGATGGGTAACCGGGTCAGCGTGTCGGACTACGCCAACATCTACAGCCACACCCACAGCATCGTCGACCAGCGGGATGTGACCAACGCCGTCACGACCCTGGAAGACGACGTCCGGATCACCTACCACGCCACCGTCCTGGCCGGCACCCGGGTCGGGACCAACGGGATGGTCGGGGCGGTTGCGCTCGCCACCAAGGACGTCAAACCCTACCACGTCAACGTCGGGATCCCGGCCAAGTCGATCCGGGTCAAACCGAACGCCCCGCCGACGGCCTATGTGACCGAGCGGGTGGCCGGCCGGAACGACGATCCGCGGGGCTGAGCCATTATCGACGCAACCGCGTAAGATCCGCCGTCCGTGACCGGTTCGTGACCAAAACCCACGATCCGACCCCACTCCAGCGTTCTCGTGACACAATCGTTGCTCCTTCGTACCTGATCGGAAACGTCCTTCGGCGACTTTGCCGGCGGCTTCCGACCGGTCTGATGCCGGTCGCATCCGCTTCCTCAACGCCGAGTGGTGACGATGACGAAGAGTATCCGGTTGCTCGCGCTGGTCGGGATCCTGTCGCTGTCGGGGTCCCTCACGACTATCGCCGCGCAAACCGAAACCGGGAAGATCGTGGGCCGAGTGGTCGACGCGGAGCAGGGCGCCCCGATCAGCGGCGCCGTCATCGAACTGGTCGGTCTGCCCACCCCGCGGCGGACCACCTCGGCGATCGACGGCCGCTACGCGTTCCTGGACGTCCCGGCCGGCGAAGTCGGCATCCGGGTCCGGATGATCGGCTACGGTCCCAAGCTGGTGACGGGGGTCAAGGTCCCGGCAGGAGGCGCTGTCACCCAGGACGTGGCCCTCAACGGCGAGACGATCCAACTCGAGGAACTCAACGTCACGGCGGAGGCGGAACGGGGCAGCGTCTCGAAGGCGCTGGACGAGCAGCGGAACGCCACCAATATCGTCAACGCGATCACCGCCGAACAGATCGCCAAGAGCCCCGATGGCGACGCGGGCCAGGCCGTTCAGCGGATCAGCGGCGTCACCGTGCAGGACGGCAAGTACGTCTTCGTCCGCGGTTTGGGTGAGCGCTACACCACCACCTCGCTCAATGGCGCGCGGATCCCGAGCCCCGAGCCGGAGCGCAAGGTCGTCCCGCTCGACCTCTTCCCGGCCGGTCTCCTCGAAGGAATCACCACCTCGAAGACCTTCACCCCGGATCAGCCCGGCGACTTCAGCGGCGCCGCCGTCAATCTGAAGACCCGCGAGTTCCCGGCCAAGCGAATCGTGACCTTCTCCGCCTCGACCCGACTCAACACCGCCGCCACCGGCCGGACGATCTTCAAGGCGCCCACGGTGGGCCGGGAGTGGCTCGGCTTTGCGGGATCGGCGCGGCGCCTGCCGACCTCGATCGCCAACGCCGGCGACCTCTCCGGGGTCGGCGACGCGCAGCTCAACGCGTTCATCGCGTCGTTCCGGAACGCCTGGAGCGCCGACCGGGGCAATGGGGCCCCGAACGGGTCGTTCGGCGTTTCCGTCGGCGGGGAGGACCCGATCTTCGGCCAGCGGATCGGGTATCTGGCGAGCGCCACGTACTCGACCGGCCAGGAAATCCGGGACGAGGAGACCAAGAGCTCCGCCAAGAACGGCGCCACCCCGGGCTCGGCCCTTCCCTACAACGCCTACTCCGGGTCGACCGCGCGGGGGAGCGTGCTCTGGGGCGGCCTGCTCAACCTGAGCACCACCATCGGCTCCACCACCCGGTTGTCCTTCAACAACACGTACACCCGTAGCGCCGACAACGAGGCCAGCGTCCTGACCGGGGCCAACGAAGAGTTCGGCCAGGACTTTCAGTTCACCCGGTTGATGTTCGTCGAACGGACGATCCGCTCCAATCAGCTGGCCGGCGAGCACCTGTTCGGCGGACGCCACCTGATCAACTGGAGCGCCACCATCTCGGGCGTGACCCGGGACGAGCCCGATCGGTCCGACGTCGGTTACTCCGTCGATGCCAACGGCAACCCGGTGCAGTGGTTCGGTCAGTCCCGGTTTGCCACTCGGACGTTCAGCGCCCTCGACGAAACCGGCACGGATCTCGGCGCCAGCTACCAGCTCGCGCTCGGCCCCAAGGCCCGGCCGGTTGTCTTCAAAGTCGGCGGCGCGTTCCGGAGCGTCGATCGCGACGCCGACACCAGGGCCTATGACATCATCAACCGGTCGTTGACCAACTCCGATCTGCAGCGCGACCCCGAAGCCATCTTCGATGGCCAGGCCGCCCTCAACGGGCAGCTGCTCCTGCGGGCCAATTCCAATGGCGGTCGGTACACGGCCTCCGACGAAATCGCGGCCGGGTTCGCGATGATCGAGGTCCCGATCGGCCGGCGGGTCAAGGTGATCGGTGGTGGGCGGGTGGAGCGCTGGAACCTGGATGTCATTACCCGGACGGTTCAGGGCACCGAAGTGGCCGCCCGGCCCCGGAACACCGACCTGCTCCCGTCGCTGGCGGTCAACATCGCCCTGTCCGACCAGCAGAACCTCCGGCTGTCGGCGAGCCAGACGCTGTCCCGACCCGAATACCGGGAACTCTCGCCGGTCCCGTACTTCGAGCAGGTCGGGCTGCTGACGACCTTCGGCAACCCGGATCTCCAGCGAGCCCTGATCCAGAACTTCGACGTCCGCTGGGAGTGGTTCCCGAATCCGGGCGAGGTCCTGAGCCTCGGCGTGTTCGCGAAGCGCTTCGACAATCCGATCGAGAAGATCATCGTCCTCCAGGCCGGCACGGCCGCGCTGAGCTACGTCAACGCCACCAGCGCCGACAACTACGGGGCCGAACTCGAGTTCCGGAAGAACCTCGGCTCTCTTAGCACCAGCCTCTTGCCGCTCTCGGTCTTTGCGAACACCACGGTGATGCGGAGCCAGATCGAGCCGGGGAGCCAGGTCCTGACCAACGCCGATCGTCCGATGGTGGGCCAGTCAGGCTACATCGTCAACGGCGGCGTCAACTACCTCCACCCGTCGGGTCGTTTCAACGTCACGGCGCTGTATAACGTGGCCGGCCGACGAATCGCGGAGGCCGGGGCCACCGGGCTCCCGGATACCTACGAGGAGGCGCGGAGCCTGGTCGATGTGACGGCCCAGGCCACCCTCTGGGGCGACCTCAGCATGAAGGTCGACGCCAAGAACCTCCTCGACGCGCCCTATCAGTTCGTCCAGGGCGATGTGACCCGCGCCCGGTACCGGACCGGCCGGATCTTCGCGGTGGGCTTCAGCTGGCGGCCGTAAACGGCCGCCGGCACCCGAACGTGACTCTCTCGTGATCGGTTCGAGACGCGGCCCGGCAGTTTTACAGCGGCATCGCGACCCGAGAACTCCAACAGGTGAGGATTGGACCATGCTGTTTCGCAGGACTTTGACGCTGGTGGCCGGACTGGGACTGGCCGCGATCGTGGCCGGTTGTGGTGATGACGCCCCGACCGAGCCGACCCCGCCGCCCGTGCCGACCAACCTGGCGGTCGCCCAGTTGAGCCTGACGTCCGTCCGCGTGTCTTGGACGGCCTCGACCGGCGCCGACCGCTACATCCTCGAACGGGCCTCGGCGACTCAGCCCGGTGTCTTCACCGCGGTGGGCGGTTCGATCACCGGCACCAGCTTCGACGACACCGGCCTGACCGCCGGGACCGCGTACAGCTACCGGGTGGCGGCCGCGACCGGCACCGCCGTCAGCACCTACGCGACGCCCGTCAGCATCACCACCGGGCTCAAGGCCGCCACGGTCCAGGGCAACATCACGGCCAACCGGACCTTCTACAAGGACACGGTCTACACCTTGAAGGGCTTCATCAAGGTGACCACCGGCGCGACCCTGACCATCCAGCCCGGCACCAAGATCGTCGGCGACCTGGCGACCCCGGGTTCCTCGCTCTGGATCCTCCGAGGTGCGAAGATCGACGCCCAGGGCACCGCGGCCGAGCCGATCGTCTTCACCTCGGCCAACGCCCCCGGCAACCGGAAGCCCGGTGACTGGGGCGGGATCATCATCATCGGTAACGGGATCATCAACCGGACCGGCACCCCGATCAACACCGAGGGTGGCGCGGCCGGTGTCGCGGAGAACTACGCCGGCGGCACCGACAACGCCGACAACAGCGGCGTGCTCCGGTACGTCCGGATCGAGTTTGCCGGATACGACATCTCCAACGGCGCGGGCCAGGAACTCAACGCCCTGTCGATGTACGCCGTCGGCAGCGGAACGCGGATCGAGTACATCCAGACGATGTCCGGCCTCGACGATTCGTTCGAGTGGTGGGGCGGCGCGGTCGACACCCGCTACCTGGTCTCCTACGAGTCGGGCGATGACCACTTCGACTGGACTGAGGGCTATCAAGGCTGCAACCAGTTCCTGATCGCGCTCCAGACCCAGCGACTGGTGCCCGCATCTGGAGCCGGCACCTTCTCGAGTGACCCCCGAGGCTTCGAGGCCGACGGGTGCGATCCCGTGGCGAACAGCGGCTGCACCGTAACCACCACCAACGCCAGCACCCCGTACTCGCGGCCGGTCTTCGCCAACTTCACCCTTGTCGGCCCCGGACAGCTCGGCGGCTTCCCGGCCGACGGCAACGGCATCGTGCTTCGCCGGGCCACCGCCGGGATCCTGACCAACGGTATCGTGGCGCGGTGGCCAGGTGTCGGCTTCCAGGTTCGGGATGCGTTCACCGACTCGCTCCGACTCCGGGATTCGCTGACGGTGGCAAACGTCGTCCTGGCGGAGAATGGGCCGCTCGCGACGCCGACCCACTACGATGCCGACGGTCTCGATACCACTCCCGCGGCCGAGTCGTCCCGCCGCTTCGGTCAGGCCGCCAAGTACGCCGGCAAGAACCACCGCACCGGCACCCAGGCTGCCGCCCTGTTCACGAGCCTGAACCCGGCCGGTCTCGACTGGACTCCGAAGACCACCGCCGGTCAACCCGACCCAACCACGGGCGGCGGCACGGTCGTCCCGACCACGCTGAATGCTCGGGTGGCCGGCTATCCTTACACCGGCGGCTGGGCCTCCACCACGTACGTTGGCGCCGCGGCCCCGACCGGCGCCAAGTGGTGGGACGGCTGGACCGTCTACCTCATCAACTGATCACCATGCTCACCCCGGCCCGGCTCGTTGCCTTTTGGCGGCGAGCCGGGCTTCTTTTTCCCATGAACATCCGTCTGATCACTCTCGCGTCCATCGGGGCCCTGATCACGACCGCATGCCAGGGCCGGCCCCAGGATCCGCCCGCCGGTGGCGCCGTGGTCGATAGCGCCATTCCCCGGGACGAAGCGCTCCGCCGGTTTCGCATCGGCCTCGACTCGATCGCCGAGTTGTCCGAAGGGGCGGCCAGCCGCGACGAACTGATCGACCGGTTCGCCGCGGCGGTCCGAACCTCGGACACGGCCGAGTTCAGGCGCCTAACGCTGACTCGGCAGGAGTTTGCCTGGATCTACTACCCCACCACACCGCAGGGCCTG